>JACMJI010000075.1 GCA_014380705.1 Gorillibacterium sp.
CAGAACATGCCTTTATCCGCCAAATAAGGTCTGTGACCGCCGTTAGAGCTCTATGTCCCGGGGTAAACCTGGCTCCTAGCCGTAATCTTCTTTGTTAGGATTGAAATAGATGGAAAATGTATGCTAATTTGAACCACAACAACGTCCTGAGTCATTATAAATGGATTTATCCAGTTATTTTTGGGTTTTTCTTTTAAAGCAGACGAAATCATCTGAAATAGAGGGATAAATCCAGTTATTAATAAGTTTATGGAGTCATCTCATCATTTTAACGGGAAATTTCCATTTATTATTCCGCCACTAACAAGAAGAGCTCCGGTCTAATTCTAAATGGTGCCAGCAATGGGCAGTAATAAACCGAAAACCGAATCGAACGTCAAGAGGGCAATAAGAAACAGGTGTAGAGCGAGATAAACGTCGGTAATTAGCTAGTTAAAACACGATTTAGACATTAGCTACTTGAGCAAGTAAGCCCCCACACATCTGAACCTAAACTCACTATTCCTAAAGCTAATTTCACTATTTGGCAGTGAAAAAGCACAATTCTAATTTTTGTGAAGCAAGTTTCGGCTATCGCGAACTTAAGCTACCCTTAATCAGGAACCTAGCTTCAGTAATCCCTTGATATCTCAAATTCAGCTAAATTTAGTGAGTTTTGCTTCAGGAATAAGGAATATAGGTTCACTAATTTATGTTGGCCTACTTTTAAGTTAACAGATACAGTTACTCACCGGACCTAGATTAAAGCCCACATTTCCACTGGGGATACATTGCTCATTCGTTACCATGGGCAGCAAAAAAAAACACCTTGTCGCGGTGAATGACATGAATTTGTTCATAGCCAATTGGGTTTGGGATATATTGGAGTTTCATGCACTTTACAGCACTAAATAAATGAATACCACTATCCCGAAAAAACTTTCTTGTAAATTAAGGCGCTGTGCGTTTATTGGTGCGGAATCAAAATGAACCAAATATTCATTCTGATGGTGCTAGAAAGGGTAACTCCCAATACATATAAATTTTTTAATGGCAAGGATAAACGCCTGTCGGCTACCTGTAGGGCCGTTCGTTTACCAATGCAGAAAAAGAATGAACCTTTTCTAATTTTTTATACATTCTGCCCTGAAAATAAAAAACGAACATTTTCATTCATCCGTGGTGCCGCCCAAGCGGCATGGAAGTCTGATAGAGCAAAAAAGAAACCTTCCATTCCCACTAAGGGGTTGGGAGGTTTCTTTTTTAACACTAAGGGGTCGGGAGGTTCCTTATTCTACAACTAAGGGGTTGGAGGTTTCTTCTTTTATAGCTAATTATTCAATTCGGAGCAGCCGAATGGCGTTTTGTGTCGTCACATGGGCAAGCTCCTCAAGACTCACTCCCTTAATTTCAGCCGCAGCCTCGGCTACTAGCCGAACTCTTGCCGACTCGTTGCGTTTACCGCGGAAGGGATGGGGGGTAAGGTAGGGGCTGTCCGTCTCCAGCAGCAGTCGGTCTAGCGGCACCTGAGCCAACACTTCCTTGGGCTGGCGAGCATTCTTGAAGGTGACTGGACCGGCGAAGGAGATATAGAAATTCATATCTAGACATAGCTTTGCGGTCTCCCAGCTGCCAGCAAAACAATGCATGATTCCACCGACCTCAGCCGCCTTCTCCTCCTTTAGCACCTGAACGATGTCATGATGCGCATCGCGGTTATGTATGATGATCGGCTTACCCACCTTGCGCGCCAATCTAATCTGCTCGCGAAATACCCGATCCTGGACATCTCCTGGTGAGGTGTCCCAATAGTAATCCAGACCAATCTCACCAATAGCTACAACCTTTGGATGCTTGCACAGCTCTTCGATCCAATCCAGATCCTCCGGCAGCATATCCTTCGCGTCCTGAGGGTGCCAGCCCACTGCACTCCAGATAAAATCATAATCCTCAGCTAGCTTGACTGAGCTTGGAATGGTCTCCCGGTTAAAACCGATGTTCACGATACGCGTGACTCCATTGTCCCGAGCTCGCGCTATGACTTCCTCCCGATCCTCATCAAATTCCTCCGCATTTAAATGCGCATGCGTATCCGTCAGCATATGTTCATCCCTCCTCCATCAAAAATCTAATCTCTGCTAAGGCAAACATCAGCATCTGTCGGCGTCCATAGGCGCCGTACATTAACCGATGTGGAATCTGAATGAACTTTTATCTAATACAGGAGCGTATACCCGGGGGACGCAAATACATGGCACTCGTTAGGTATGTCCTTCCCTGTTGCCATGCAGCAGAAACTCCCTTACGTCTTCTGGAAGTGTTGCCTGCTCCAGAAGCTCGCCTGGATAATATAAATGATTCTGCCCAGCATGAATACCGCTAATCGAACGGACGATCTCTGATCTGCGAGAAATTTCAACTAACTCATCATCAGCACATAGTAACAAAATCGGGACTTTTTCGTCAATTTCTCCTGGACGATAAACATCGTAGGGCAGATCAAAGGGAAAGTCCATTTCCAGATAGTACTCTGGGTTCCAGCCTGCTTGTTCAGTCGCATTCCTGATGCTTTCCATTAGCTGATGCGAAACATTGTCTGCCGGAGTGTATTTCAGCAGCCTTCTATGTAAGAATCGCGCGCTAAGGTCAGCCAATACCTCATCCTGCTCTTCGGTCCACCTTGAAAACGCCGTCTGTAAAAGCGCCTCATCCAAAAGAAGATAATCATCCACGGTTAGCTTGCCTTCTAACAATTGTGTGATCGGGCGGATGCAGAATCCAAAGGCATACCCCTCATCGTAGAGATCTTTAGCTCGTCGTAAAATTTTGGTTAAAAGAATCTCGCCGCTTCGCGTCACAGGATGGAAGTAAATTTGCCAATACATCTGGTAGCGGGACATTAAATAATCCTCTACTGCATGCATTCCACTTTCTTTAACAACGACACCGGACTTCAGGGGACGCATCACGCGCAGAATTCGATCGAGATCGAAGGTGCCATAATCCACACCCGTAAAGTAAGCATCACGGAGCAAATAATCCATACGGTCCGCGTCTAGCTGACTGGATATTAAACTAACGGCTACCGGATTATCATGCGTTTTGCAGATGACACCTGCAACCTGTTCAGGAAAATCGGGATCTATTTCTTTCAATACACGATTGATCTCCGTATCTCCGAGAATCATTCGGCAGGACCATTCCTCATGGCTGATACTAAAGGTCTGTTCCATCGAATGAGAGAAAGGGCCGTGGCCGACATCATGCAGAAGAGCGGCACAAAGACAGAGCATCCGTTCTTCAACAGGCCATTCCTTATGAGCGTTACGCTCAAACTGCGAAATAATTCGCCTTGTTATCTCATACACGCCTAAGGAATGAGAAAAACGGCTATGCTCCGCCCCATGAAAGGTAAGGTAGGAGGTCCCCAACTGACGGATGCGCCGCAAGCGTTGAAATTCTCGCGTATTGATCAAATCCCATATCACAGTATCCTGAACATAAATGTATCGATGGACGGGATCCTTAAAAACTTTCTCTTCCTGAAGACGATTCATCCCTAACCTCCCCTTCCTTTTTCGACAAACCAACGAAATATATGTCGAAATTTGTCGTTCATTCTCTTCCAATTAAAATTGCAAAATATCCGCGTTCTATCTCTGTTTTTTTGCAATATATCGCTTTTTTCTATTCTAAAACCTTTCTCAATTCTATCATATTTATATTCCTTACAAAAATCTGTAAAATATCAGTTGACTTTTATGGGAATGGTTGGTACTATATTTAGAGTTTCATGTCGAAATATGACGATGATCCTCTAATTGTGAAGGGATGATAGAATATGTTAAAATCAACCGGAATCGTAAGAAAAGTGGATGAATTAGGTCGCGTAGTTATTCCCATCGAGTTGCGTCGTACGCTCGGAATAGGTGAGAAGGATGCGCTTGAAATATACGTTGACGGAGAGCGGATCATGCTGAAGAAATATGAGCCAGCCTGTGTCTTCTGTGGCAACGCAGAAAGCGTTATTTATTACAAAGGAAAGATCGTTTGCAACAATTGTATTTCAGAGATGCCCCAACCGGTGACAAAATAAAAACGGTATAGTATAATGAAAGAAATTCCAACTTGTTATTTATTACCTTTATATATCTCCTTACTCCCCGAGTTGAACGGACTCAAATCCGTCCACAATTTGGGGAGACTTTTTGTCTATGGATCATTACTCGTCTACACGTGCACAAATTTGACACAGATTACTCTAAAAGTGCATTATAAATGTCTCGTTTCGAAACGCCCCTGTCGGCGGCGGCTTTTTTTAGCGCCACCTTGCGTTCGTCACCCTGAGCCAGATAGTGGTCAACGTGCTCACGAATCGTCAGCTGCTGCCAATGCAACTCTTCATCATCAACATAAGTCGATGCTACGCAAGTCTCTGGCAAGCCATCCAGCGTCCCCTTTTCCAATCCCGCTGCGGCAAGACCTTTTCTCAGAGTACTAGTTGACTCCCTGCCGTTCACAACAATTACATATTCACCAAGCGGAGGATGCTCGTTAAGATAAACAGCTAAATCACCCAGTGTCCCTCGCACTGCTTCTTCGTGTCGTTTGGTTAGCTCCCGAACAAGTGCCGCCTTGCGCTCCCCCCACACTTCGCTCATCGCCGCTACTGTCTTCCCGACACGGTGGGGCGATTCATAGAAGAGCATGGTGGCCTGTGTACCCTGAAGGGCGGTCAGCTCATCCTTGAGTTTTTTCTTGCCACGGGGAAGAAATCCGACAAAGAGGAAGCGGTCTGTAGGCAAGCCTGATATCACAAGAGCAGAGATCGCCGCATTCGCCCCTGGTACAGGTACTACTGGAATCCCTGCTGCTATGGCCTCGCGCGCCAGATCTGCACCTGGGTCCGATATCGCTGGCATCCCTGCATCGGATACAAGGGCCACGGATTGCCCCTCCTCCATCAATCGGACAAGCTCTCTGCCACTCGCCTCTTTATTATGTTCGTGGTAGCTGACCAGCTTGCCGCTAATCTCATAATGTGTCAACAGCTTTCGGGTTTGCCTCGTATCCTCCGCCGCGATAATGTCAGCTTCCTTCAGTATCCTAACCGCTCGAAAGGTCATATCCTCCAGATTACCGATTGGAGTACCAACCAGATACAGCGTACCGGTACCCGTCGTATCACGAAAGCTCTTTTGCACAGTCACGTTCAAGTAAGTCCTGCCCCTTCCCTGTCCCCTCTTGCTCTTCAAGTGAGCCCAGAGGTTCATTATATACTTTCATTAGTTCATCACAATATTCCGTCTTATTCTTGTAAACAATGAGTGGCGGCAGCAAGCGCAGGTCCGGTTTGCCTTCCCGAACGGCTTCTACTAACACCATATTTGCTTCTTCCCCAAGGCGGGGATGGACGAAACGCAGGCGCTTGGGCTCCAACCGATGCTTCCGTAAGAGAATGAGGATGTCCGTTAGTCGGATCGCCCGGTGAACCATCGCTACTTTTCCGCCAAACTTCACCAGTTTAGCACAAGCGACAACAACATCCTCCAGGGTGCAATAGATTTCATGGCGTGCAGCTGCAAAATGAGGGTTTTCGTTCTGATCTCTTGTAAACGTGGCTAGATAAGGTGGATTAACCGTTACAAGGTCGAAGCCTCCGTGCCCATAGTGGAGATTAGCTTCCTTCAGATCCATATGTTTAATGGTCACTTGCTCCGTAAGCTTATTTAATTTGACGCTGCGAGCAGCCATTGAGGCGAGACGCTCCTGAATCTCCACTCCATCTATTGATGCCTTTGTCCTCGCCGTCAGGAGGATAGGAATCACTCCGTTGCCTGTACATAAGTCCATTACATTCCCCCGAGCGGGTACAGAGCAAAAATGGGAAAGCAGTACGGCATCCATTGAAAAGGAGAACACCTCACGGCTTTGAATGATTTTTAAATTGTTGCGCAGCAGGTCATCTATTCTTTCGCCTGGAAGCAACAGACTGCATTCCTCATGATCCATTAAAACCCTCCTGAAATATCTTTACCATTCTAAATTCCCTTCCCGTCCTCTGACAGCTTTAAAAAAGCCGCAGGAACGAGTGTCCCCACGGCGTCTTGCGCTATTTATTCAAAAACGACAAGCAAAAAAGACAATCGCCTTCGGTTCGAAGATGCCCATAATATACATTACATATATGAAAGCCTTCGTTATAGAGTCGAACTAAGTTATCATATCCCGCGCCTGCACCCGTCGCTTTGTCGAACCCTTCCTTGCTATCGCTAAGCTCTGCATTCTTCAAGAGATCGCGAAGCTGCTGGTTTTCCGACTGAAGCCGGTGATTCTCCTCCAGGAGGGCGACAATTTTCTGTTTCAACGAGCCGAAATCCGCGTAAGTTAAGCCCATTTTATCTTCGATCTGTTCGAGCTGAAGGAAAATGTCTTTCATGTCCACGGCTTCACCCCAACTATCCATTAAGTGCAATACATCATTTCAAAGGCAGCTTTTATCCAATAATACTCCTGATTTTCCTTACTCCTGCTCCGCCACATCATCTGCTGGAAGCTCCATAATCTTGTTGTTTAGCTCAAAAATCTGCACTTTGACGGATCGTTCTCCTATATTAAGGCCGACGACTTTACCTACGCCGAAGGATGTCAATACATGCTTGCCAATCTTGGGCATCTCCATCTTGGTGCTTTCATAATTATCATGCTCGTACTTCAAGCAACACATTAATCTTCCGCATAAACCGGAGATTTTAGTCGGATTGAGCGATAAATTCTGATCTTTAGCCATCTTGATCGAAACGGGTTCAAAATCCCCAAGAAACGAAGAACAGCACAGGATTCGACCACACGGACCGATTCCTCCCAGCAGCTTAGCTTCATCGCGTACGCCGATCTGCCGAAGCTCTATTCGCGTTCTGAAGATGCTTGCCAGATCCTTAACCAACTCACGAAAGTCAACACGGCCATCGGCTGTAAAATAAAAGATGATCTTATTTCGATCAAAGGTATATTCCACGTCGATTAGCTTCATCTTCAATTCATGTTCGCCGATTTTGGCTTGGCATATATGAAACGCTTCACTAGCTGCTTTCCGGTTACCATCCACCAGCGCAGCATCGTTAACGTCTGCAATTCGAATAACTTTCTTCAGCGGCAGGACTACATCTTCCTCTGGGACAACCCGCTTTCCGATGACAACCTTACCATATTCTAAGCCCCTAGCCGTATCGACAATAACACTTTGTTCTTTTTCCACCGGAAGCTCGTGGGGATCGAAATAAAAGACTTTGCCAGCCCGCTTGAAACGCACCCCTACTACAGAATACAAAATCTAGCCCCCTTGCATATCCATAATCAATTTTTCCACAGCAAGCTGGGGATTCGCATGGTATCTTAATCGTTTCCGAGTATCCGCTACGTGGTCCATAGCCTGCACCCAATAAGAGACATCCCGTGAGAAGGCTTTCTCTAACAGCCATTCCAGCTGGTCAACGAAAACAATATGCTCCTTGCGCCCGCATTGAAGCTGTATCATATCCTTCAGCCACAGCATCCACAGGTCTAAAATGGTATCCAGTTTGTCCGACAAGTCACCCTTCAGCACCTTCTGCTGAGCAGTCAGCATAGCTGCCGGGAAACGAGTTAACGTTTCCTTTGCTAATTGTACCATCGTACTCCGCGCTTCCGCAAACCATTCGTTTCTAGCAAGTTCTAGAGCTGCCTCAACTCCTGATGCGAGACGTACAGCAGACAGTGCTAGAGTTGGAGTAATCCCATTCTCAATTAACACATTCGCCATTATTCTTGGATCTTGCGGTACAAACGGTACCCACTGCACACGAGACTGGATCGTCGGAAGCAGGCTCTTCCCGTTCTCCGTTAGGAGAATCGCAATAACATTCGCTACTGGCTCCTCTAGAAATTTGAGCAGGCTGTTGGCTGCTTGAACCGTCATTTTGTCTGCATCTTGGATGACATAGACCTTGGCTTGATCATCCACGGAGCGATAGGCGAATTTTTTCTGCAGGTCACGGATCTGCTCGATCTTAACAGAAGCCCCATCCGGTTCAATCAAGTGGAAATTAGGATGGTTTCCGTGGGCTACCTTCCGGCATTCCATACATTCACCGCAGGCATCTCCATCCTGCCGGATACAATAGAGTGCTTGGGCAAGAAGCGTTGCAAGCTTACGCTTGCCGGTTCCTTTGGGACCGCTAAATACATAAGCATGAGACAGGCTTTTATTCTTCAGCCCATTCTGTAGAATCCTTTTGGCATGATCCTGTCCCACAACGGATTGAAAAGACATGCTCTTACCTACTTTCAGCAACTCTTGGAAATGGATTCCAAAAAAATATTATAAAAACTAGATAAGGAAATAGTTATCGAATTTCTTATCTCTTTAAAAAAAATAATTAACAAGCATACCTTTAATGTCTCCGATTCTGACCAATATATCGATATGACCCTGCTCTGTCTCCAGAAGTTCATCAGCCATAGCAGTCAATGTCTCGTCAATCTCCTCCAACAGCTTATAACGCTTCGTACGTCCCCGTCGATCCCAACCCCGAGTATCCCGCATCCCTACGCCCTTACGCGCGGTTTCCTCAAGAAACCGTTTGAGCAGCAGCTTGTACTGGCGGAGTTCCCGAACGGTCATCGACTTCGCAAGACGGTCTCCTTGAAGTTGAATTTGTTCGAGGATTTTGTGCAACTCTCCCTGCCCCACTTCTTCACCCTTCTGCCGCATTAAATCGGCGAATGGTTTCTGTTGAATGGATGGGGTTGCTGTTGCATCCGGAACTTGGAGGCTTCGTCCTGCGGGTCGCCAACCTGGATATATTTTCATTAATTAAAAATGCTCAAATCGTTCAATAGGAAGGACAAAGACCGTAGCTCCCCCAACTTGAACTTCTACCGGGAATGGAATATAAGAATCCGTTGTCCCCCCCATTGGAGATACAGGAGTAACAAGTTGATCTCTAACCTTGCAATTATTACGGATGACCAGGAAGGCATCACTTACCCGATCATCTTCCAACCCAATTAGAAAAGTGGTGTTCCCCGCTTTCAAGAATCCCCCTGTACTAGCAAGCTTGGTAGAACGGAATCCAGCCTGGATCAGGGCGTTGGATAAACGGTTGCTGTCTTTGTCCTGTACAACGGCAATGACCATTTTCATAATTCATCGTCCTCCTTCAATATAATCGTACTTGCAGATAAATGTTATTGTTTAAAGCTTACTCCTATTATACACGGTCTCTCAATAAATTGAGACAATCCGCCAAAATATCAGCAAAAATCTCTTCTTCCTTACGATCTCCTTTTACTAAGATGACCCTTTCCTGAGAAGAGGCGGCAATGTCGTGAAAACCATCCCGAACCTTTTGATGATAGGCGACGCTCTTGCGTTCAATCCGATCAAGCGGGAGGGCGGCTAGCCCCGATGCTCGTTGTTCTAGCCTCTTAAGACTGACCTCAACAGGCACATCCAGTAAATAGCTTCTTATCGGCTCAAGACCTGCTGTGGCGAATAAGTTGATGGCTTCTACCATCTGTCTGTCAACACCAAGACCGAAGCTCTGGTAGGCAACACTAGCATCAACAAAGCGATCGCAAATAACGACTCTTCCAGCCTCTAGTGCCGGAATGATTGTTTCGTGCACGTGTTGAGCACGGGATGCTGCATACAGTAGCACCTCCGTAGGATCGGCCATCGTCTTATTCTCAGGGTCAAGAATGATCGTTCGGATTTTATCGCTGATGAATGTGCCGCCAGGCTCACGTGTCATCAGAACGGGGTAGCCCCTATTCAAAAGCGCCTCCCCCAACTTTCGCAGCTGCGTGCTTTTGCCGGAGCCGTCTGGACCTTCAAATGTTATAAATGTGCCGTTCATGCTGCTCCTCCATCTCATTCGTCAGTAACACTGACGCCCTTAAAATTTGGTCAATGTTATACGCTTACCATTTCTCTAATCGCTTACGCTTATGGCTATTCTATCAATTATTTGTGAAGAACGCACATGCCTTCATTAATGCAGGCTAGCCATTGGTTGGACTGTTGTGAGTAGCGTCAGCAATTGCGGATCATGAGCTCCTTGAAAACGTGCACCCGACTCTGCAAGTAGCTGCAAATAATCCCTCATTCGGGCTGATATGCGCTCG
>JACMJI010000076.1 GCA_014380705.1 Gorillibacterium sp.
AGCACACCTAATGTCAGTCTTCCCATGCTCTTCCCCCCTACCTAAAATCCTGCCAACATGGCTGTTCCAGCCAGTATAAGAAACAGTGCCACCAAAAGCAGAAAGACAAACCAACGATCCTGCAGCCAGATCTTCATGAAAAACCCCCTTATTGCCTAGATCGTAGATAATTACGGTGGATGTTTACGGATGTCGAGATTTAACCGTTTTTCTTTAAAGCAAATAGCAAAAAAAAGCACCGCCGGCACAGGAAAAAAAATCCTGCATCGGCGGTGCTTCCGCTCGTCCATTACTAAATTAGTTCGATTATAGCATAGGTGGAAATATTTGCAATCCTTACTCGCCTAAAATTTTAGATACCTTACCTTTCTCTTCAAACTAGCTAATGCTTTGCTAATACCTGTCTTACGTCCATAGAATAAAGCAGTTGGCAAGAACTTAGCTATGATCGGCTCCATAGCGAGATTCAATCCCGCACACTGTTCCGCAACCGTTATCATCGGCTTGCCCTGCCATTGTGCAGATGCCATGACATCTGCAGGAATAGCTGGAATCACACCAGCAATTTCTAAAGGCAAAGAATGCAACCACTCCTTGCGACCACTAAAAGGACTATCAGCATTAGCTAGCCCCCATATCGCTTTCCCTTTATTACACCAATCCAATAAGAGCTCTGCATTTTTTCGGCATATCGTTCCAGACAATTTGGCCGGATGAGGGCCGAACACCCCAAAAACACAGTCCGCTTGCCCGATTAACTCCCTGGCTCCCGGATGATTCCAATCGTGTGAAATATCGACAATAATAATGGGTCGTTTCAAGGATTGAAGCAGACGAAGTCCATGTTTACCTGCCCACTCAAGCCGCTCACGATCTGGATCAAGAGGTACCCACTCCGTGTATGAATGGATCCAGGGCTTGCGATCTTCCACTTTATCGGCAAGCAAGTCTTGGAGAAAAAGGGTGTTCTGCGGTGCTCTTTTTTCCCCGTAAAGCAAGTTGTATAACTCTGGCTCATTGGCTGAAAACTCCACCAAAGCATGCTTTACGCCAACTGCTTCAAGCGCATGACAAAGGGCTAAGGAAGTAAAGGTTGAACCCGCACCGGGGTACATGCTGCCGATAACGATAAGCTGTTTTGATAACGCAAGGGGATGGCTGACCTGTCCCCCATCGGGTTGTTCTGGATGTGAACCAAACTCAACTCGAGCTCTGTATAAGAATTTTTCAAGCTCCGCTTTCAACTCTTTTGCACTTTGATAACGCTCGTCAGGATCAGCTTGGAGGAGTCTCTCGATGATTTGGCTTAGCTGTAAAGGGCAATCTTCCCGCTCTGGGAGACTGCCTCCGGTGTAATAAGCCCCCCCGTACAACAAATAAAACATCATAGCACCCAGTGTATACAGATCTGTGCGAGAATCAGACGGCCCATTCCCGAACTGCTCCGGCGCTGCAAATCCGACTGTTCCAAAGCAGACTGTATCTCCAGCCGCTTCTGGGGTATGCTTTCGAGCGATGCCAAAATCAATTAAACGTACATTGTCCTGCTCATCAATCATAATGTTCCCCGGCTTTAAATCCCGGTAAATGACGGGCTGGGGTCGAATCCCATGTAGGTAGTCAAATAAGTCGCAAAGCTGCAGTGTATAGGCCAATAGCTGTCTCATCGATAATCGATCTTGTTCGAACTTATGCTGAAGGGTCTCCCCTTTGACAAAATCCATCACAAGATAGCTTGTACCCTGCTGATTTGGAGGATAGAAGTCAGCCACTTTCGGTAAAAAGGGATGGTCTAGCCCTGCCAGCATCCGTGCTTCTTCCTCAAATCCCCGCGGGTCACAGCTATACCTTTCTGACGCTTTGATCGCCCACTGCTTTCCAGGAAGTCGCGTATCCTCAGCCAAATAAACGACGCTCATCCCACCTCGACCAATTCGCGATAAGATCCGGTACCTCTCACCAACCCAATCACCCATTTGAAGCGATTCAATTTCACGCTTCGTTTCTATAATCGTAACGGCTCCCCCTTTCAAGGCTTGCAGATGGCTATGATTATAGTGTCCCACTTACATATTTGTCCATTATTATTTTATTTAATGATATTAATATTAATGGCGTTAATTAAATGGATTCGGCACGCATCTTAAAGTTAGTGCCTTTGCAATTAAACAATTTTTATCCAAGGTCGATCTCGAAACCACTCTACCTTAACAGGTACACCAAAGGCTTGGGTAATAGACTCGGCTTGAAGTACCTCTGCCTTGCTGCCTACTTTAATAATTCGCCCCTCTTCGATTAAAGCGGCATGCGTAAAGACGGGCATGACCTCCTCAATATGATGAGTAACATAGACCATCAGCAGGTCTTTTTTGCTCAAATCTTCTATTATGGTCAAGAATTTCTCCCGTTCAAATAGATCTAGACCCGCACAAGGCTCATCCATGACCAAGACCGTAGGATCGCTCATCAGTGTACGAGCCAGCATGATCTTCTTGCGCTCCCCTTGTGATAGAGAACCTAGCGGTTGGTTGCTAAGCTTGGACAAATCGACAAACTCTAGCAGCTCTAAAGCTTTCATTCTAACTTCACTAGGGATCTCTTGATAGAAGCGCAAGAAAGCATATTCCCCCGTTGCGACTACTTCCCACACGGGGTCACTTGGTGCCATTTTCTCAAACAAGGATTGGCTGATATACCCGATTTTCTTGCGCATGTCCCGCAGATCCGATTCCCCATAGCGTTCACCTAACACATCAATCCTACCTGAGCTCGGAAAAAGATAACCGTTAATCATTTCAAGCAGTGTCGTTTTCCCTGAGCCGTTTCGACCGAGAATCACCCAATGCTCCCCTCGGTTCATCGTCAAGGAAACATGATCCAGGATTGTCCGCGATTCGCGCTTGAAGCTAATATTTTGCATATCAATGATTGACTCCATGTGACACCCACCATTTCTTAGGCTTAAGCGTTTGCCTCATTGTAGCCTTGTTGTTAATTGATTTCCAGTCGTTTGAATGGCAGGTTCAAGGCTAAGGCAAAGCTATGGGTCACATACGATGGTCACTTTCAGGCCAAAAACCCTTCTGAGTCCACTTAATGGATAGCGAGCTTACGAAGGAGCGCAATCTCCTCTTTGTGTGTACCGTCCACACCCTCGGCCGTTTCCAAAATAAACGGGTTTGCGGATAATTGGGCTGACGTGATCACCTGACTCATCTGTTCAAGTCCGATTAGGCCGCTGCCCACCTGCGCATGTCTATCTTTAAACGAGCCGGATGGATAAACAGAGTCGTTAAAATGCACAACCTTTACATGCCGCCAAT
>JACMJI010000077.1 GCA_014380705.1 Gorillibacterium sp.
AACGCAACGCGCGCTCACTCCCCGGCCAGCGGCAACGCACTCCACCCCTGCCCAAAACTACCTATAGCTTGACTTCGTGCTCGCTCCACGCCCAAAACTTGCTGGAAAGCTGCGGGTCTTTGACCTTATCGGGCAAAGGGGTTAACTGCTTTTTATAGAAATACTCGCCACTAATCTCCTTTACCTCTGCGCTTGTTGCTAGGTAAACAGCCGTTTCTGCCCCTTGGGCGGGCGTAAGAAAAAAAGGACGCAGCATAGCGAGGATCGTTTTGCCAAAGCCCGTCTGTCGATCTACTCCAATACTTGTCCCTACTGCTCCTGGATGCAAACAGTTGGTTGTTGCTGTTGAACCCTTCAGACGTACAGCTAACTCCCTGGTAAACAGAATGTTCGCAAGTTTGGATTGAGCATATCCTTTGGCGATATTAAAGCCCTTTGTCAGGTGAGGATCTTCGAAATGAATACGACCTACCTTGTAGGCACCTGAGGAAACGTTAATGATTCGTCCTTCAGGTGAGCGTTCTAAGGCGGGGAGCAGGAGATTAGTCAGCAGAAAATGGCCGAGGTGATTGACGCCGAGCATAACCTCAAAGCCGTCCTCTGTTATTTCTCTTCTTAGGGAGGCAACACCGGCATTGTTTACTAGAACGTCAAGTCCCGTGTATTTCTCGTTAAAAGCTGCGGCAAACTTACGTATGCTAGTCAAAGAACCTAGATCTAGAATCATAAGCTCAATAGAAGTGGAGCCACTTCGACGAATCGCCTCCCCTCTCGCTGCTTCCCCGCGTTGCGCACTGCGGCAGGCCATAATTACACGTGCTCCCTTCCGGGCTAGTTCAATGGTTGTGGCCAGTCCCATTCCTGAATTGGCACCAGTGACAATGACTGTTTTGTCATTCATCACTCCGTAGGGATCGGGTTTGATGATCTTTGTCGTTTCCATCACTTGATAGCTCCTTTACTATTAATGAACGCCATCCTATCGTTCTCTAGTTGTTGATATTTGCAAGGCAATGTTAAACCAACTGTTGATATTTGCAAGGCTATGTTAAACTCAACTGTTGATATTTGCAAGGCTATGACTCAACCGTTCAAATTTGCAGTGTACAACCATTCGCTCTATAATTAGGTTAATCCTATGGCTATACAGATAAAAAAGGATTATCCCATTCAAAAAAGTCATATCCCATTACAGTTTATCATCCGATGAAAAACAGCGTGTCAGGGGTATTTACCATACCAAAACGTGAATAGCTACCATAGTCGACTGAAGAGATGAATTAAAAAATTTGTCAGCTGATCAAAACTTGAAGAGGGTGCGCTTAATGACGAATAGTAGTATGAACCCTAAGGTTGATGAATTTATAACTAAAGCCAAGAAGTGGCAGGAAGAATATAAGAAGTTGAGAAATATCGTTCTTGAGTGTGAGCTGACCGAGGAATTTAAGTGGATGCACCCTTGTTACACATTTGAGAAGAGCAACATCGTTTTAATACATGGATTTAAAGAATATTGTGCGCTTTTGTTTCACAAAGGTGCCTTGTTACAGGATGCCCAGGGGATACTCATCCAACAAACGGAGAATGTACAGGCGGGGCGCCAAATTCGGTTCACAAATCTTCAAGAAATAGTTGAAATGGAAACCATCTTGAAAGCTTATATTCATGAGGCCATTGAAGTTGAAAAAGCCGGTTTGGAAGTGAGTTTCAAAAAAAATACAGAATACACCATTCCCGAAGAACTTCAAAATAAATTCGATGAAATCCCTGCATTGAAAACTGCTTTTGAAGCATTGACACCGGGACGGCAAAGAGCCTACTTTCTTCATTTTTCTGAGCCCAAACAATCCAAAACTCGAGAGTCAAGGGTTGAAAAATATATGCAGCAAATTTTGGGTGGTAAGGGTTTAAATGATTAGTCTCTTCGATAAAAAACAAAACAATTAAACTTCAAGACTTGAGAGCAATTTCTTTATAGGCTATAATCAACATTGAAGTTAACCTAGACGTTAACAAAGGAGGTGAGTAGGAGTGAATCTCGAATTCGCGAACGACCGTATTAGCCAGCTTCCCATTGCGATGGCTGGCATCGTTCACACAATTAAGGTGTACGGGAGAGGTCTGTCCATTTTTGACCATACTGTTTCACCATTCGAGAAAAGACTCCTACTCTAACCTCAACCGGATGTTCGTCCAGTAGAGCCGTGGGAATTTTCCTGCGGTTCTTTTTAATGCGAAATGTACCTGGAGGAAAGTGGGAGATCCTGAGGAGGATCATTCTAATGATAATCATTAGCTGCCAACAAGTAAAAAAATATCACGGAGCCCAAGTAGCTCTAGAAAATATAACAATGGAATTGCACGCTGGCGAGCGCGCAGGCTTAATCGGGTTAAATGGAAGTGGAAAGTCAACATTACTTCAATTGATCAGCGGTTCATCTCAACCTGATGAAGGACAGCTAGCGATTAAAAAAGGAACACGGATCGGCCATCTTGCCCAGATTCAAGCAGGAGAGGATGGCGGCACAGTCTATGACGTTTTAGCTGCTGGTTATCAGGAGCTACGGGAGTGCCAAGGTCGAATGAAGGCTATGGAGCAACAGATGCAGAACATGAGTGATGATCACCAGTTAAGTGATTTACTTAGTCGCTACGCGGATTTACAGGAACGATTTGAGCGAGAAGGCGGCTACGGAATGGAAGCCCGTATTCGGCAGATTGCTGCTGGACTTGGCATTCGTACGGACCGCTTTGATCATTTGTTCCAATCGCTTTCGGGTGGTGAGAAAACGAAGGTAGCGCTCGCTGCGCTTTTGATAGAACAACCTGATGTGCTGCTGCTGGATGAACCGACCAATCACCTGGATTTACATGGGGTGGAGTGGCTTGAAGGGTTTCTTAATGCGTATAACGGAACCTGTCTGATTGTCTCTCACGACCGGTACTTTTTAGACCGGGTCGTAACGAGGGTCATTGAACTTGAGGATGGGGAAGCCTTCCTCTATGCAGCTAATTACTCTGGTTATATAAGGGAGAAGGAAGCGCGACTGCTTCGTGAATTTGCCGATTACCAAGAGCAGCAGAAGAAAATCCGTAAAATGCGTGAAGCTATTAAACAGTTGCAGGAATGGGGAGGGATTGGTGGAGATAAGCGGTTTTTTACTCGTGCGGCTTCGATGCAGAGGGCGCTTGAACGGATGGAAAAGTTGAAACGTCCGGTTCTCGATAGAAAAGCAGCTGGCTTTGATTGGCAGTCGGCAGGCCGGTCGGGTCGTAAAGTCGTCTTCTTTGAGGGAATATGCAAAGGATATGGTGACAGAGTCGTGTTGGAAAAAGCGGCAGGAACACTCGAATATGGGGAGAAGCTGGCTCTTGTCGGTGCGAATGGTTCCGGAAAAACAACACTATTTAAGCTGCTCATGCAGGAAACCCTTCCTGACAGCGGTGAACTTACACTTGGAGCACAGGTCGAGGTTGGCTATTTGGCCCAAGAGGAGCTCCCTTCGACGGAGAAGGAAAGTGTTCTGGCCTTCTTTCGACGGGAGGCAGCACTAGAAGAGGGAGAAGCCAGGGGGCGTTTAGCTCGCTATTTGTTCTTTGGTGCAGATGTTTTCAAGTCAGTCGCTGCTCTTTCAGGCGGTGAATGGACACGACTGCGACTTGCCCTGCTCATGGAACGCAAACCAAACCTGCTGTTGCTGGATGAACCCACCAATCATCTTGATATTGCATCTAGAGAGGCGTTGGAGGAAGCATTGGATGATTTTCCAGGTACCATTCTAGCTATTTCCCATGATCGATATTTTATTAACAAATTAGCTAAGAGGATATGGGAGCTTAAAGCAGGCCAAATTACCTCCTACATCGGAAACTTTGATGATTACAAGGAAAAAAGCAGTCAACGCAATGCATTAAGCCAATTGGATCGAGAACCCATGAAGACAGGCATTCCTCTTGGATTAACTGAGAATGAGAAGAAAAACCAACGGAAGCCTGCGAAACAATCAGAAGCTATCGATCGCGGCCAACTTGAACAAGGTATACACCAACAAGCTATCGATCGCGGCCAACTTGAACAAGGTATACACCAACTAGAGGAACAATTGTCCATGGTTGACGCCCAGTTGAGTGCGGACAGTGAACTAAATACGGATGCTGCTGGAAGTTCTACTACTGAGTTAGAAGCACAATGGTCGAAACGTGAGGCGATTAGGATTGAGTTGGATCGGCTGTATGAGGCATGGATGGCGGGGGAGGAATGATTTCCTCCCGGCTTTTAAGATCGGAGCGCCATTATGTTATACTTGGTCGGTTAGATTAAGCAATGGGAGATGTTGGTTAGTTATGGGATATTTTCTTGGTGGCTCTCTTATCATCCTTGTTTTGATTTGTGCTATTTTGCTTGGTGCGGGAAGCTATTTTTATAATTATGCGATTCTGCGTAAGAAGAAGACGTTCCTGCAAAGCAACCCTGATCTTGAAGGGGATGCAGGCTGGCGGGAAGGCACGATATGGTTTGAGGAAACGCCTTATAAGAAAACGAATTTGCGTACGCGGGATGGATTAAATCTATATGCCTATGAGCTTGAGGCGCCTAAGTCAACAGATAAAACAGTTATATTAGTACATGGATATGATAGCTTAGGTAAGGGGATGGGTGTGTTTGCTCAGCTTTACCATGAGGAGCTTGGTTATCATGTGCTTATGCCTGATCTGCGTGGGCACGGTGAAAGTGAAGGGAGCTATGTTGGCTTTGGCTGGCATGATCGCTTGGACCTGCTTCAGTGGATTAACCATGTTATGGCCATAAGGGGAGAAGCTTGCCAAATCCTGCTTCATGGCGTATCAATGGGCGGGGGAACGGTACTGATGACAAGTGGTGAAGAGCTGCCTGTTCAAGTCAAAGGAATCATATCAGACTGTTCTTACAGCTCAGTCGGGGATATTCTAACCTATCAGATGAAACGAATGTTTAAGCTTCCTGCGTTCCCCTTGATTCCTGTAACTAGCCTGGTTTGTCGGAAGCGTGCGGGCTATTTCTTCCGTGAAGCATCTGCTGTTAAGCAAGTGCACAAAAACAAAAAGCCAATTTTGTTTATTCACGGTGAAGCGGACACCTTTGTGCCGGCAGAGATGGCACGTACACTCTTTGCTGCGACAGAAGCCTCAGATAAGAGGCTCTTCCTCGTTCCCGGGGCGGGTCATGCCAAAGCATTTTTTGCCGATCGAGCGGGTTATATAAGCCAGGTAAAGGACTTTATTACACAGTATATGAGTTGAGCGTTCATTACTCGATTTGTTCACGGTGACGGTATTCATTGGGGCTGCTGCCAGTATGCTTCTTGAATACCTTACTGAAGTATTTCTCATCTGCATAACCGACCATGGAGGCGACCTGCGTGATACGGATATGCGGGTTGGTTAGAAGGAGCTTGGCTTGCTCGATACGGATACGCCCAATGTAATCGGATAGGTTCTGACCAAATTCTTGCTTGAAACGGCGGGAGATATATTCCCGACTGAGAAAAAAGCGTTCGGCAATTTCCTGTAATGACAGATCCGACTGATAATGATTGCGAATGTACTTTTCTATTCTCCAAATTACGTGTTGCTCCTTGTTGCCTCCAAAGCGAACTTCACGTGTGAGTGCTGTTAGATCCAGGGTCCATCTTTGTTCCCAGACGTCGATGTCGAGCACACCCTCTTTAGTAAAGGGGATACTGTTTAAACGATTGTCCTGTGTGTCCGAACTCGCTAATAGCTCTGCATCTGGACATAGCTCTTGAACCCAGCGGTTGCGGAGAAGCTGGTATTCGTTCATCCAAGCTTTGAATTGCTCCATGGTAATATTAGATAGACTGCGGATGGTCGTGAACCATTGACTCAGAATCGTTACAACCTGCTTTTCATTGCCACCCGAAACAGCAGCCAGCAAGAATTGCTCACAATCGGCAAAATACACCGCCTTGCTTATTTCAGGAGTACCCACTGTCTGATACGAGTGAGTCATTTTTCCGCGTTTCAGCAGATTGCGTCGATCTAGAGCAGCAGCGGCTTCCCGATGGGATTGCTGCAAGCCCTTGGGGGCGGTTTGTACACTGCCCAAGCCGAATTCGCAATGTCCTCCAAGTGTATCCTCGAAGCCTTTATTCATTCGTCCGAGCAGTGCCTCGGAGTCATCAAGGTTTTTCCATAGGAGAAGGACGATATCACTTGTACTGTTCCATTGTCTAAACGCATAACCTCGACTCGATTTACGCAGAAACTCATTGCAGATATTCAAGAGAGAAAAGTAGAGCAGATCAAGCCCCGAGGCAAACTTATTGCGCACGGAGGCACTTATACTCTCAACACTTAGAATAGCGATACGAGAGGGCAAACCGTCGAGGGAAATGTGGAATTCGCGGTCGAGCGGTTCTCGAATGGAGCTTAAATAATCAGGCTCCGATAGGAGCTGAGAGAACATTTTATCCCAATAAACTGGCTTGATCTCATTGATTTCCATCGTGGTCCGCCGGTTTTCTGCACGACTGTGTTCCATTTCCTTGTAACTGCTCACCACACGGGTCATGGCCTCTGCCAATTGATCTGGATCAATTGGCTTTAATAGATAATCAAGTCCCCCGTATTTAACCGTTTTACGAACAAAATCGAAGTCGTCAAATCCGCTGATAACGACTGTTTTTATGTTTGGTGCGTTCTGCTGGAGCCATTCTAATAAATCAGTTCCGTGCATGCCCGGCATGATCATATCTGTAAAGACAAACTGGGGTCGCTCCCTACTTATCAGTTCAATTGCAGTTTTCCCATCAGAGGCTTCAAGAATCGTGTTGATTCCATGAGCCTTCCAATCCACGAGCAGGCGAATCGCCTCTCGCACATGTTTCTCATCATCCACGATCAGCAGCTTCATCCCGCTTCACTTCCTTTCTGATTGGAATCCGAATGGTTACTGAGAAGCCCTCAGGCTTAAGGTTAGCTAACTGCATGATTATATTCGTATCAAAAAGTAGATTTAGTCGAGAACGCACATTCGCAATCCCAATGCCTCCGTCTCCCGTAAACTCATTGACCTCTGATCCGCCACTTGGAGTGGAAGCTGGGTCATTCAAATTACCGCCAAAGGGACCTTGTTGCAGCCTAAGCAAGACCTCTTCATCAACCCCAGGACCGTTATCATTGACCTCTAGCACAACCTCTTTTCCCTCTAAAAAACAACGGACGGATAGTAATTTGTCGCCTCCTGTCAGCGAAAAGGCATGCTTAAATGCATTTTCCACGAGGGGCTGAAGGGTCATCTTCGGTACAAGAACATGAGCAGCTTCCGGGTCAAGATCCAAGCTGTAATTGAGTTCCCCCTCAAATCGCTGCTGCTG
>JACMJI010000005.1 GCA_014380705.1 Gorillibacterium sp.
CCACGGCTCTATTGCTGAATTCAATGGGAATTGGTATGTTTTCTACCACCGCTCTTCCCAGAACAGTAAGTTTAACCGCAGAGCTTGTATCGAGCCGATAACCTTTAACGAGGACGGAAGTATCAATGAAGTGGAGATGACGACACAGGGAGTGGCTGGCCCTCTAGACGCAACATTGCCGGTCGACGCTTACCGGGCTTGTCTTCTGTCCGGTTCGGTACATACGGAGACTGTAGAACCTGTCAATGGCAGGGATGGCTGCAGTGAGCACTTGGCATTTATCCAGAATGGGGACTGGGCAGCCTATAAGTATATCGATTTCAAGGATGGAGTGGCGGCGTTCGAAGCAAGCGTCGGCAGTCTTACCTACGGTGGACAGATTGAAGTTCGATTGGATAATGCCGATGGTCAGGTTATCGGCATCTGCGAAGTGTCTCGAACCGAAGGCTGGAACAAGTTGGAGACGGTATCTTGTGCGGTAGAGAAGGTTACGGGAGTTCATGCGGTCTATCTCGTTTTCAAGGGTCGCGGAGGCAGGCTGTTTGATCTCGAAAGCTTTAGGTTTGTTAAATAAAAAACAACCAGAGCTTATAAAAAGTAAGGAAAAGGAAGATCCATGACGTTTTAGTCATGGATCTTCCTTTAATTATTAGCAGCCACATAAATCCCAATTAGCGGAAGCTTTTACATAGATGGTCTATTGTAGGATGGAGAAAACGGCTTGCCACGTGTATGGGGGTAGATGACATTCTGAGGTTTCTGCTTTGGTTGCAGCCCAGCCCAGACTCATTATTATTTAGTGGAGGCAGGAAGGAACAATTTTAACCGCTGCATCGTAAAGTTATAATCATCGAACGAACCGGAGGATACCATGACTATATCGGTGCCGTCTTCACTCATCCACTTGGTCGGGAAGACAGGTTGATAGTCACCATAGGTGCCCCAATCGTCATCGACGTGGAATACCGACCATGGTCCCCATGGTTCAGGGGCTTCAAAGAGAGTCAACTGACTGCGCATGGCGCTGGCTGGCCATGGGCCTTGATGATAAGGACAGGGTTTACCCTGTTGATCAAGGAAGGAATAGTTGCCCATCAAATAGCGTTTAATCCCCGGGTTATAGGAAACGTGATTTTCTCCAGTCATGGAAGGGTAGTTAAACACAGGAACGGCATGATCATCGTTATCTGACCATTGGGGGGTATCAGCTTCCCCGCTTCCCGTATAGAATTGCCATGCGCTTCGTGACAGAATGGAATCCTGATGGACTCGACCCAGGAGGATCGCGTCGCCGTTCTCCCAATAGCTGTTCCCATCCATTCCTACTGGGAAGTACGCATAGACGTATTCATCCCTTGCCCCTTGGTAATCCTGACCGAATTGTATGAAATGCGGGGATGACAAGCGTCCGCTGAAGAAGTCAACAGGTGTAGCTTCCTTGTTCCACGTCTGCCCGTAATCCGAGGATGTCATGATCCATGCACAGACGTTGCGTTGACGATTAAACTCCGGATTCTCACCGTAGTTCATCAGCTCAACAGCAAAGTAAAGAAGCCCCTTTACACTAAGCAGACTGGCAGGTTTGATGCCGCGGTCCTTATCGACATGCGGTCGCCAGGAGTATTCAGCCACATCAAGCGGCAGATTGTCGAGTAATTCTAGACTGACGCTCCAGCATTCGGAGAAACCGGAGAATTTTGGCATGTCGATGATCCGCCAAGTATTCATGGGGCTATCCTGATTATCGCCTGCAGCAGTGTACATATGTCCATCTGCTGCCCATGTAATCGGCCACATATCCCCGTCAGCCTTGTGTGTGCGGAACCTTTCCCACTGCACATCCAGGATGAGTTCACTTTTAGAGTAATTAGGGCGAGGTGCGTTCATTTTTTCTCCTCCAATACGGTATCTTGCTACCATTTCATAACTATAGTAAACTTATTTCGATTAAATAATAATCAAGAATCTTGCTTTAAGAGTCCGAATTATTGCTCTTATAAACGGAGGGTCTTTATGAAAGATTACCTGCTCTCTGTAACATCCTTGCCCCTGCTCCATTATGCAGGTTTTCACCCGCAAGCTAATTACCGGGCTCCCCATCACCATCCGGATTGGATTGAGCTGCTCTTAATAACAGAAGGCTCAGGATCTTATAAGATTAATGAAAATACGTATACGACTGCTCCTCAGACCCTAGTCATACTCAACCAGGGTGTCTGGCATGAGGAGATTCCGGATAGGAATAATCGGAATGCCATGTATTATTTGTCCTTCTCTAACTTTCCCATCACGGGTTTGGAACCCGGTGAGTTTATTTCTAAAGAGCGTAACCCTACGCTTGTACTGGACAAACATTATCCTACCATCGTGAGGCAGTTCCAACAGCTGGTTACTGAGAATGAATGCGGGCTGCCAGAAAGCCAAGCCATGCTGCAACACCAACTAGGGCTTCTATTGGTATGCTTAGTTCGACTTATTTATCATGACCGCAGCATGCCAGGCCGCAAACGGAATGATCATACGCAAGTGACAGCGGAGGTTAGAAAATTTATACAGGAGAACTATTCCACCCCCATCACCTTGGAAGATATGGCCGAATCCGTTTATTTAAGCACCTACCATCTGTGCCGTATTTTTAAACAGACGGCAGGAATAAGTCCAGTTCAATACTTAATTCAATACAGAATTGATGCAGCTAAGTATTATTTGTCCCAGCCGGGTTATTCCAACGACCGGGTCGCGGAAATTGTCGGTTATCTCAACATGGGACACTTTTATGAGCAATTTCGAATGCTAACTGGGCAGACTCCCGGCGAGTACCGCAGACAATTCTCATGATGAATTGAAAAAGTTATATAAATAGTTCATTTGGCGTCGGCGCATTTGAGAGGGTATGGATTGATTTAGGCTAATTAGAGGGGGATGGAACAATATGCAAATAACGAACATCGTAACTTACTTAGCACCGGGAACGATCTATGTGAAGGTTGAAACGGATCAGGGAATCAGCGGCTATGGGGAGTGTAGTCGTATGGGTCGCGAAGCGCTCCTCCCGATTATTAATCATTTCATTTTCCCAGCAATTCAAGGTCTCAATCCCGTGGATATAGAACTCATTGAACATAAGGTTATGCTTAAGAATTATAAGGTGTCTGGACAATTGCTGGCGATGGCATTTAGCGGAGTAGAGATGGCACTATGGGAGATCAAAGCATTGCTTTGGGAGGAACCGCTCTTTCGTCTGCTCGGCGGAAAGTTTCGTCATACGCTTCCTTTTTACGGATCAAGCATGAGTCGCGACCTACCCGCTGAACAGGAAGCGGAGAAGGTCACGGAGGCTATTGAACGGAACGGTTTTGAAGCGGTCAAAATAAAGGTAGGGCCGAGGATGGGAACGGGTGAGCTGGTGGATCTAAGTTATGATGTCCACCGAGTGGCGGTAATGCGTAAGACGATTGGACCAAACATCAAGCTAATGCTTGATGCTAACAGTTCCTATACCTATGCACAAGCAACCCAATTTTTCTCAAGAGTCATGGAGTATGATATCTTTCATTATGAAGAGCCTTGCCCATATTATGATGTGGAAGCCTATGTTAAGCTAGCTCAGCTGCCCGTACCTATTCACGTTGGAGAACAGGATTGGAACATATTTACCTTTCGAGATTTTCTGTCGAAGGGGGCCTGTGACCTATACGCGCCTGATCTGGTCAAGTGCGGAGGCTTTCTAAGCGCGAAGCGCTGCGCCGCACTGTGTCGAGCGTTTGGTATTATCTATGCACCACATAACACTTCACGAGGCTTAGGACTAGCGGCCACAATTCAGTTAGCTGCTGCTACACCAGAGTGTCAGTATTATTATGAGTATAAGATAGGCCAAGACCCGTCCGAACTTTACCTCGAAAGACCGTTTGTAATTAGTGACGGAAACTTATCGGTGCCAGAGGGAATCGGGTACGGGGTAAAGCTCGACCTGGAGAAAATGGAACGGACCATGACCCTCGTTTCTGCTTTAGGATAGGCACCAGCAATCTAAACGGGTTGATTACTGAACCAAATATCGCGGAACCGCACCCAACCGAGCGAGTCGAGTGAAATGCCGCGAACAGACGGGTGAAAGGCTGTTTTAAGATTCTTACGATAAAGAAATAGCAAGCTATGCCCGGCTTTGAGCATCCGCTCGATCTCAACGAAAAGCTCTGCCCTGCGAGTGGCATCAGGTTCAGCCAGAATCCTCCCAACGCTGCTCTGAAGCATCTCTCGAAGGTCCGGTGAGGCATGCTGCGCGATACTGGTAAAAAGATCAATCAGTCGCAGCTCTCGCTGTTCGTCGAGCATGATTGCAAACAGCAGCAGGTCCGCAGACATGCGTTCCATTCCTTGGAACTGCTCGGTGGGAATCAGCCGGATGTTAACAGGAACTCCCGATAAAGCGAGCGTCCGTTGAACCAAAAGGGCATCATTCTCATATTGAGGGATTGTCGCCAAAACCAGCGGCTCACCTGTGTAGCCAGATGCACGTAGAATGTCAACACTATCGGCAGAATGTGTTGCTTCCTTAGGGGATTCTTCCCGTTCCGGCCAAAAGGATTGTCCCCCTTCGATAACATCCCCTGATAATTGCTCTAATAGAAACTCCCGATCCAGGGCCTGATCGACAGCGGC
>JACMJI010000078.1 GCA_014380705.1 Gorillibacterium sp.
GCCGTCATTACAACTTCACTGCCAGCCCCACGCTCAACCGTGCTGCCCTGTACTTCAACGGGGTCTTTCGGCGGGTTGGCAGAGGAATCATCCGTTTCTGTCTGATTGGCGTTTAAGCTTCCCCGGCTCGCCCCCTCTGGCTCGACTGCGCTTGCCTCGTTCCGAGTGACATCGCGAACGCCCGGGTCAGAATGGGCCTCCTCAAGGGTGTCGGCGGCAGTCGCCTCCTTTTTGCCCGTCCAGTCATCCAGCGTACTGGACAGCAGATCAGCAAACCCTGGCTGTACGGACTCCAGATGATAAGTCTGCAGTAGCTTATCTATATAGAAATGAACCGTTGTCCATGTTACATATAGCGTGATTCCTGTAATTAAAATAGTTCCCAACATCAGCTTGCCTATCCATTGCAATAGCTTCGTCACAATAAAAACTCCCTTCGCCACATCAGGTAGACCCCTCAATCAAGAAGAGTCCTTACCAGTATTGACACAAAGGGAGTTCATTTAATCGAAAGAAATCTGATTCTTGCAAGGATAAACGTTTTTGGGCGTCTTTTGGCGCCATACGTTTACCGATGAAATATAAGAACAGCATAAAGGAAAACTTATACTTTCTGATATTTCTAGAAATCTTACATCGTTGTAGATTGGTTTACCACCGCTTGCTTGGTTGTCCCGCTTCTGTGACTTGTAAGCCAACGTCCAAGCCTCATCCCCGGCTTTTCAATTCCATAGTACCCAGCCGCTGCTGCAGCAAAGCTCACCCCAAATGCAAGTGCCAGGATAACCGGCACCGGAATCTTGTCCCGTAGAATGTGAAGAAAGCTCAGCAATACCACGAAATGGTATAAATATAAGCTGTACGAGGTTCTGCCGAGGAAGAGCACGGGTCTGCTTGATAGCGGCTTCTGCATGAGGGGAGAAGCTAGCGCTAACCAAATGAATACAACAGCCCCGAGGGCAATGATCCAATCCTCCAAGTAAAAACGCGCTGTCCCTCGATGCCAGTCCGCCCCATAAAATAACCATTTGTTCGTATAGGCAAGTACAGCAGCCCCTATTAAGCAGATGATCATCCATTTAGACAACCGGCTATAGACCTGGATCAACTCATGACGATACTTGGCTATCAAGGCCCCAATTAGAAAAAAAGAAATATAGTGGATCGTTACCACATGATTGGTCATGAATCGGGGCTGCAGCGTGTCCAATAAGAATTGAGCGGTTACTGACAATGCCGCACAGACTGGCAGAGTAAGCTTCCAGCCTCCCTTAACCACGATAAGTACCAGCAATGGGAAAATAATCGAGATCCGCATTTCATGGATCAGGGACCATAGAATCGGGTCATACACCGTTGAATTAAAATTCCCCAAAAATGTTGCGTGGTCCAATAAGGAGGAGAAAGTCGTCTTTGTCGTCCACTGACTATTAAAGTACCCACTTAAGCCGGTAAGTGGCGCATGAAAAAACGCCTCCTTAGCCAGAACAGCCAGCAGAACGGCTGCTGCATAAGGTAGATAAATTCGGCAGATTCGTTTAACTAAATAGATACCGTAGGCAGGCTTCTTCCCGTCCGTATAGGGAAGTGCGAGAACGAGTCCGCTTAGAAGAAAGAACATTATAACAGCTTCATGCCCAGCCCAAATGATGTGGAGTGGGGTGTATTTCAGGAAATTAATCGGATAATTAATAAAGCCCCAACTCGTCGTGTTCTGCCCCATAAAAGGAAAGACTAGAAAAAAATGTCCGACCATCACCGCAAGTGCAGCTAATCCCCGCAGCGAATCTAACGATTCATAACGTTTCATTTATTTTAACTCCCCTAAGGACCAGAACTTGACCTGATGCCTATATATTTCTACAGATTTGACTCTCTGGTATACATCGACAGAAACCTACATTACCCTTGTCGAATTCCACGAAGGGATAATAAAACGGCCTGCTGTTAAAGCCAGACCGTTTCATTTATATTTCTATTATAACACAGTCTCATCGCTTACTGTTGACTTATAGATAGATTGGGCGAATTTGGTTCGTTTGTTCACGATTGCGCCCAACGGAGAAGATAGAGATTGGAATATTTGTCAACTCAGATACCCGACTGATAAAACGCTGCGTGTTAACCGGCAATTCATCAAACGAGCGTACATTCGTAATGTCCTCCGTCCATCCAGGAAGCTCTTCATAAACCGCTTCACAACCATTCAGAACCTCTAGGCTAGCTGGGTAATGCTCGATCACTTCCCCATCAAGCTTATAACCCGTACATATTTTAACCGTTTCAATTCCAGTCAGAACATCAAGAGAGTTCAGAGACAGACCTGTAATTCCGCTTACTCGACGAGCATGACGAACGACAACGCTATCGAACCAGCCCACACGACGCGGACGACCTGTTACCGTTCCGTACTCATGTCCCGTCTCGCGAATCAAGTCGCCAATTTCATTATCAAGCTCCGTTGGGAATGGTCCATCTCCAACACGCGTTGTGTAGGCTTTGGCTACGCCAATGATCTGCTGAATCTTTGTCGGTCCAACACCAGACCCGATGCACACGGCCCCTGCAGATGGGTTAGATGACGTAACAAAGGGATAGGTTCCGTGGTCAATATCGAGCATGACCCCTTGTGCCCCTTCAAATAATACGCGACATCCCTCGTCAATCTTATCATTAAGCACAACGGAGGTGTCCGTCACATAACGGCGCAGTTCTTCGGCATAAGCTAAGTACTGGACGAGAATGGTTTCGACATCCACTCCTTGACCCTCATAAACCTGCTCAATTAAAGCGTTCTTCTCTTTCACATTCTGACGCAGCTTGCGTTCGAACACCTTGGCGTCCAGCAAGTCTGCCATGCGGATTCCACTGCGAGAAGCTTTATCCATATAGCAAGGTCCAATTCCCTTGCCTGTTGTTCCGATTTTATTATCACCTTTACGCTCTTCCTCCAGCTTATCTAAGACAAGATGGTACGGCATAATGATGTGTGCGCGATCACTAATACGCAAATTGGCAGTGGAGAACCCATTGTCTTGAATGTAGGCGATTTCCTCAATAAGAGCTCCTGGGTTAATCACCGTGCCATTGCCTATTACACATAACGTATTGTTATAAAAGATCCCAGAAGGAACTAAGGTTAGTTTATACTTCTTCCCCTGAATCAGTATGGTGTGTCCAGCATTATTTCCACCCTGGTAACGGGCAACCACATCGGCTGATTCAGCCAAAAAATCTGTGATCTTTCCCTTCCCTTCGTCTCCCCATTGGGTTCCGACAACGACTACCGTCGACATGTACATTCCCCCGCACGGTGCCTAATCAGGGCACCAAAATTAGCTGCATACGAAAAGCAGCATGTAAAGTGTATCAGCCTCATCGTTTGAAGTCAATGAAAAAGCGAACAATATGATACCGACTAAATAGATTGTTCGGAATTTAGTCAGATTATTCCCGAAATACTGCTCCTATTCTATTATCTTTCCCATTCAGATAAATAAACCCTATGCGCATAGAGTAGAAAAGAATCATTTACAAGGATAAACGCCTGTCGGCGTCCTGTAGGGCCGTGCGTTTACCGATGCGGAATTAGAAAGAGTAAAAAATCCTGTACATTGTACAGGATTTTCAGTGTTATCTACAAAAGTGTGGCTTTATCCTGTACAACGTGCAGGATCGATGGCTCAACTGTCGTTGTTCATGCCCTTATTTAGAAAGGGCAGCCTTCTCCTGAATGAACATATAATATTTATACATTCTGATGTAGAACAAAAAACGAGCATGCTTTTATTCGCAGCTCGTCCTCGATTATTCTATTTCTATCTTCTTAGAGTCAATTAAGCC
Source organism: Gorillibacterium sp. (assembly GCA_014380705.1). Next base: position 3,844 of record JACMJI010000078.1, read on the forward strand.
CGAGCAGCCGCCACTTCTTGGTGGGTTCGGTCAAGACTTACAAACTTATTGAAGTTTTTTAGAAACGCCAGCTCAACCGTTCCAACCGGACCATTACGCTGTTTAGCGATGATGATTTCAATAATGTTCTTTTTCTCGGATTCTTTATCGTAATAATCATCCCGGTATAGAAAGGCGACGATATCCGCATCTTGCTCAATGGAACCCGATTCCCGCAGGTCAGACATCATTGGACGCTTGTCCTGCCGCTGCTCCACACCCCGACTAAGCTGAGACAGAGCAATAACGGGTACCTCAAGCTCCCGCGCGATCTGCTTCAGTGTCCGGGATATTTCGGATACTTCCTGCTGCCGATTTTCCCCGCCACGACCGCGACCATGAATGAGTTGCAGATAGTCGATCAGGATCATCCCGAGTCCACGTTCCTTTTTTAAACGACGGCATTTGGCGCGAATGTCTGCAACCGTTACGGATGGAGAATCATCAATGTAAATATCAGCCTCCGATAACGACCCTATTGCCATCGTTATCTTCTCCCAATCGTCTGATTCCAGTGCACCCGTCCGAAGCCTGGTCGCGTCCACATTCGCTTCAGCGCAAATCATCCGCTGAACGAGCTGGGACGCCCCCATTTCCAAACTAAAAATGGCGACCGTTTCTTTCTCTCTAACGCCCACATTCTGGGCTATATTTAGCGCAAAAGCCGTTTTTCCTACAGAGGGTCGAGCCGCTACAATGATTAGATCCGAGCGTTGAAAGCCCGATGTCATCTTGTCCAGATCGCGAAAGCCCGAAGCAATACCCGTGGTGCCTCCCCTATGCTGATTAAGAAATTCTACCCGCTCAAACACGTCCATTAGCACGTCACGGATGGCGATAAAGCCGCTGCCCGAACGACGGTTGGAAATCTCCATAATCCGCTGCTCGGCCTCACTCAACAGACCGCCTACATCCTCAGCGCTAGCATAACCGCTCGAGACAATTTGGCTGGCTGCCCGTATGAGTCTACGTAGAAGCGATTTCTCCTCGACAATCTGCGCGTAGTAGTCAATATTAGCAGCGGTTGGTACCGAATTAGCAAGCTCGGAAAGATACGATACCCCGCCCGTTTCTTCAAGAATCCCTCGACCTTGCAGCTTTGCCGTCAAGGTAATCAGATCAACTGGCTCTTCCGCTTCGGATAAGGCCAGCATGCTTTCAAATATGTTTCGGTGTGAAGGTCGATAAAAGTCGTCAGGAGACAGCCGTTCCATTGCTGTAACCAACGAATCACCATCCATCAGAATAGCGCCAAGCACAGCCTGCTCAGCCTCCGTATTCTGTGGCGGCACACCCTGAAGCAGAAGTTGTTCCCCTTCCATCGTCCCTATTCTCCCGTTACTAGAACCTTTAAGGTTCCCGTGACGTCAGGATAAAGCTTTATCGGGATACTGATGGCTCCCACGGTA
>JACMJI010000079.1 GCA_014380705.1 Gorillibacterium sp.
AATAGCGATCAAAATGATCGCTATTATTTCTAGTATTCGTCTATTGTTAATTTTCTCTTAATAACACCATTCTCAACTACCATTGAATCAATTACGGTCCATTTTTTTGATAATAAATCGAAGAGCAAGCGTTACCAGAACATAAATAACCAAAACAATGAGCAGAGTGATGATTCTTTCTTGATTCGATCCGTCCGCCATTAATACAGGACCTATTCCAAAGAAAGTAATCAACAGATAAATCACGGCAAAGATGATATAGACCAACCACCGCACAATAACCACTCCCTTCCGCTTAACGATAGGTTGAGTATGTCATTTTTCTGAGCAAACAATACGGCTTGACATGAGAAGCATCTTATTGCTTGAAATTGACTCCTATTATATATTAATTTCAGCAGGATGGTTCATCCATTAGCAAAGCGAGGCATATTAAAATGAACCTTAGTAGGATGATAAACTGGAAATACAGCAAGCTCCGTGGATGGCCGTTTTTTATCGCTCTTATTGTTATGCTGATAATGATTTGGTCATTATGGAATAAAGGACAGCAAGGGGATATAAAGGTTGGACCAACGGCCTACACTTATAAATCCTTTACGGCATCAAATGGTTTGCTCCTGCATAGGCTGCAAACCTCACCTGACAACATTAGGCTTTCCGAGGTCGATGCCAATTTGGTGGGGCTTGAGTTATACGGGATCAATGGTGGCTTTTTTTATGAAAAAAGCTTGCTTAGCATCGCCGTGAATGATGATATCCCAGCAACCGGAGGAGAGAAGAATCAAAGCTCCGGCTGGTTCAATGTTAAATATCCTCGGGGGACCCTGCTGTGGGATAAAGCCGCTCAACGCTTTGAAGTTCAAGTGGTTTCATCTGCGGATGATCTCCATGTGACAGATCACAATCAATATTGGGCTCAGGGTGGCATCAGTATGAGTCTGCAAAATGATGCGGGATGGCATGCACAGGCGGAAAGCGAGCATATGCCGGGAATCGATTTTACCCATATGCGCTCAGCGGTTGTCTTTGATCAGGATAAGCAGGTGCAGCTATATGTTACTCAAAATCTGTGTACGGCGGCACAATTTCGTGATGCTGTAAAAGAGTTTGGGGGAGCGTTCCTGGTGGATGGCGTGTTCCTGGATGGGGATGGATCATCTCAGATGAATGTAGCGGAAACTCAGCTATCGGGGGACAATCGTAAAGTTCGACAAATGATTAACCTCATTAAATAATGAGCTCTAAAAAATAAATAAAATACCGATGAACGAATCCGCCGGTTCGTTCGTCTTATGAATGTGAATCAGGAGAGGGTGAGCAGAGTGGACGGGGAACAAAGACTTACGGAGCGCGCCCGAGGTGGGGATCTGTCTGCTCTAGCAGAGCTCTTGAGTGATAATTATCCTTTTCTGGTGAAATATTTAATTAAAGTAACACTGCATCCTCAGTTGGCGGAGGACATTGCTCAAGAAACGATGCTTCGAGCACTGGAGAAGATTAAGCTGTACAATGAACGATCCAAATTCTCTACTTGGCTAATAGCTATCGCTACCCGGATTTTTATCGACAACCGACGAAGGTCGATGAAGGAGCGCAGTATTTTGGAGGAAGAGGTACGGGAGCAGCAAGCAGGAAGAAGTTTGCGCTTTCGATTAGCTTCTCAAGGTGGAGAATGGTCTGAAGTACTGGATGCGCTTGGTCAACTTAGTGATGACCTTCGGCTAGCAGTTGTACTTAAACATTATTACGGATACAGCCAGAAGGAAATCGCTGATATTATGGGAATTCCGGAAGGAACCGTAAAATCAAGAATTCATAGTGGTTTGCAGGCGCTGAGAAAGGAGTTGACGGACCATGACTTGGAAGCATATCAGGAATCTCCAAAGAGGCAAGGGAAGTCCCTTGCGGCTGTTCATACCTATGAATGAAGCCATCCCATGTGACATTTGCGAAGATTTGACCAAGGGTGAGCCCAGAAATGATACGGATGAAGAATTGACAGCGCTGCTTTTTCAGGAGCTATCCCTTCTCGATCATAACACCACCGTACTAAAACCAAGCCTGTTTCCATTGGAAGCTATGCTTAGAGAGCATAAGCATTCCGTCACTCGTAAGCTTAAGCGTGATCTGGTGCTATTTCTCTTGGCTGCCATGTCCATTCTGAGTCTATCTGTTGCTCTATTGGTTCGCCTTCCCCTCCTGTTCTTCGCTGTCCAAGCTTTATCTGTCATGTTTCCGATGATTTTTTTGTTCGGATCGCTCAGCAAGCGTCGTGACCGCAGGTGGACAAAATGAACAAACAACAAATGATTCCTGAAGATGTACCCGTCATTATTTGGGTCTTACTCTTCGCTATTCTATTCACTCAAGCAACCTGGCTGTTTGTTGACGCCAGAAGAAGAGGGTTCAACCCGTGGTTTTGGGGTTTATGGGGATGTATCCATTTCCCGTTACCATTCATCGCTTATTGGCTGTTTAAGCGTGACGGTTTACAAGTAATAAAAAATTTATTTAATAGGAGCAATGACAATGAATAACTTAAGTGAAACATTAGGATTTGATTGGAAGCTGCTGATCCCGGTAATCGCAATTGAATTAATTCTTATCATCGTTGCTATCATCGATTTAATCCGCATCGATAAAAGCCGTGTTAAAGGGGCGAAATGGGTGTGGGCTTTTGTTATTATCGGTATCCAGATGTTCGGACCGATCGCATACTTTGTGGCGGGCAGGAGGAATGATTAATGCAAGGTCTTATGGATGGGACCACGCATACAGATTTTCTTGTGGAAAACGAGCTTGCTGATGAAGTAAGCCATGCTTACCTTGAAAAAAGCTTACTTCAGGCACAACACTTAACCAAAGCGTTCGGAAGGGTTCGGGCGGTGGATGATATTACGTTTACCATTGGAAAAGGTCGCTGTGCGGCTCTGCTTGGACCCAATGGGGCGGGCAAGACGACAACCTTAAATATGCTATGCGGATTGCTTAGACCGACTTCTGGAACGATTGGCCTTACAGGTAATCAGGGCACCGATATTCGCAAGCATATTGGCTATATGCCGCAGTTCCCTGTGTTCTTTAACTGGATGACAGGCCGGGAGTTTTTGATCTTTGCTGGACGATTATTCAAGCTTGAGAGAAAGGAGTTAGCTAGTCGTGCGGATGAGCTGCTTAAGATGATAGGGCTTTACGAGGTGCGCAATCGACGGATTGGCGGATATTCGGGAGGCATGAAGCAAAGGCTGGGATTTGCCCAAGCAATGATTCACCGACCAGAGCTGCTTGTTCTTGATGAACCGGTCTCTGCCCTTGACCCCGTCGGTAGGCGTGAAATTCTTGAACTGCTGCGTGTGATGAAGAATGAGACAACGATTCTATTCTCAACCCATGTGCTTCATGACGCAGAGGATCTTTGCGATGATATTCTAATTATGAAGGCAGGTAAGATCGTTTTAGCGGGGCCACTGGATGAACTGCGCCGCGATTATCAGAAACCACTCATTTATGTAGAAGCAGAGGTGTCACTTCAGGAGTGGGCAGAGAGTATCCGTACGCAGCCATTCGTCACGAAGGTGGAAAGTAATGGGCGGACAGCTGTAATAACAGTAAATAATAGAGCAGCAGCTCGTGAGTTCCTTTTTGCCGATCTTGCTCAGAAGCGGCTGCCGGTAACTCGTTTTGATACAGCAAATACAACGCTTGAGAATCTTTTTCTGGAGGTGATCGAAGCATGACGACTTGGGGAGTATTATTTGCTAAGGAATGCTTAGAGCTAAAGCGCAGCTTCAAATGGCTGTGGGTTCCTCTTGTCTTCCTGCTGGTTGGGATTTCTGAGCCGGTTACCGCTTATTTGATGCCTGACATTCTGAGAGCAGCTGGCGGGTTGCCAGAGGGGACCATCATGCAAATCCCGGTTCCTACATCCGGTGAAGCACTGGCAAGCGTCCTATCCAATTACAGCACGATCGGACTGTTGGTTCTCGTACTCGCATTTATGTCTACGGTCTCTGGTGAAAGGCAGCGAGGCATCACAGGCTTAATTATGGCAAAACCAGTTTCCGTGTTTGCTTACCTTTCTTCCAAATGGGTAGCATCGCTGCTGCTAACATGGAGCTCTTTGCTGATTGGTTTTGCCGGGGGTTGGTATTACACTGATCTATTACTTGGTAAAGTTGATGCTGTAAGCGCAGTGAAGGCTCTTCTCGTTTACGGGGTATGGGTTACTGTTGTTATGACTCTTATCCTATTGATGAGCTCCTGGCTGGCTGGAGGAGCCGCTGCAGCCGCTATAACACTGCTTATAGCAGCAGCGTTGTCTATACTCACCAGTCTACTTGGTAAGTGGATGTATTGGAGTCCTGCGCGCTTATCTTCCCATGCGGGTGAACTGATCCTGAAGGGGAAGACACTGGAAAATTTCAACATCAGTCTTTTGGCTAGCGGGCTCGCCATCGGCATTCTCCTTGCTTGTGCTGTTCAACTGTTCACCAAAAGCTCCACTCGTATGCAATAATAGTGTACCTACGAAAGAATGGAGCGTAATCGTTACTTTCTTCTAATCGGAGGATGCCATTTCAAGAGTGCCTGAAGTCAACTTGAAATTCTTTAACAGCTTTGATTTCTGGGTTGACTGAGGCGAAACCATTCGGTTTCGCCTATTTAAT
>JACMJI010000080.1 GCA_014380705.1 Gorillibacterium sp.
GACTAATATGAGTTTATCGGTCTTGAGTCTCATAAACATAACCCATTTGTAGTTCTTTTACATTATATACTCTTGTAAGCAATCTTGCACAAATTCTGGTGCTCCTTTTTTTAGCTGTTCAACTGTGTGTAAATACCGTTGCGTGGTGTTGATGTGTGAATGTCCCAACGTCTCCTGTACCTGCTGCAGGGATGCACCTTGCAGGAGTGCAAGCGTCGCATTTGTATGGCGTAACCAGTGCGGTGTTAGCTTTTTGCCTATCTGACTTCTTTCACCTGCCGTCTTAATAATTCGTTCAATTTGCCTAACAGAAAGCGGAAACAATCGAAGATCCGAAAGAGGTGAATTATGCTGCCCAATCATACTTTGTTCATACTCGGTATAGAGCTTCCACAGGGGTTCCGGCACCTTAACCTCCCTGCTCTTGCCTCCCTTTGCCTTGGTTATCGAAAGGTATATTGAGGTCTCAAGAAGATCTGAATGAAAGCTATCTCGTCTAATCTCAACTAGTTCAGAAACCCGTAGGCCCAACAGCAGCAAGGAAAGACCGATGATATAGTTTCGCAGATTCTGCTGCCGTAAGGAGTGGAGCAGGAGCCCAACTTCTTTTTTTGTCAGGTAATGCTGGCGGCTATTTATGGGAATTACAGGAATGCGTACAGTTTGCGCTGGGTTATGATTGAAGAGTGCAATATTGGCATCACTTCCCCATTTGTACATTGATTTTAGTGGGGCAATAAAGGCAGCGACACTCGCCGGTGCCCATGGCTTTTTGGTTACGCTATGCCCCCCTTGCAGCAATAACATTTTATAAGCCTCCATATCCCTCCAAGTGACTTCTGTAAGTAATTTTCCACTCGTAAACTTGCGAAAATGCTCAATTGCCCTCGCATAGTTCCTGCGAGTATTCGCGGCTTCACAACAAACAGTTAAAAACATCTGGATGATCTGATCATCCGTAAATACTTTGCTTTGACATTGCATAATGGAGGTTAAATTCCTCGTTGTATCTCGTTCTTCTGCTTCCATATGCCTCTTCTCCTTTATCGTAGATGTCGCATAAGTGTTATTGTACGACATGAGCTGATCCCATGTTTATTATGTCGGCGCAAATGAAACTACATAAGGAGAAGTCAGGATATGGAAAGCTGCACAATATATAGACATGACCCGTTACTCTATGATCCGCACGAGTCGCATGCTATCAAGTGGGTAAACTTTTTATCTCAAAAACATCCCGAGATTTATTATCATTGTGTACGAGTAGCCATTCTTGCTGATAAAATGGCGATTCTGCTTAATTTAACCAACAATGACAGAAGGAACTTAGTCATTGGCTGTTTCATGCACGACATCGGCAAATCTTTTATACCTAAGCAGATTATTAAACAGAAAGAACCATTGACTAAAGGCCAGTGGAATATCGTAAAGCTTCACACGATCGTCGGGGCGGAAATGATTGAACCGGGTTGCGGTTTAAATCCATCTTCCATTGATGTGATTCGCTGTCATCATGAGCATTGGAATGGAAAGGGATATCCAAATAACCTCGCTGGTGACCAAATACCCTTTTTCGCTAGAATCTGTTCGATCCTTGATTCCTTTGACGCGATGGTTTCGGGACGCCCTTATAAACCAAAAATGACTTTAGAAGAAGCAAAGGCCGAGCTCCTGCTACATCGTGGCAGCCAATTTGATGCTAAACTGGTCAATCTCTTTGTATGCTCCAATATCGTTCAAAACTACTACTCTACTAAATAAGATGCACAATTTATTTTGCTGAGGACAAGTTGTTCAGCTGTTGAAACAACTGGCGTACCCCATTTGACCAACTCTGGTCCTCCGCATATGTCTGATTGAACCATTCAAACGGCTCTTTCCCCTGCGGGCGATTCTTGCCTAGCTTCACTAACAGTTTGGCAGCAATATCAGCGCTGTCCCTAATGTTCGTATTGTATTCCTCCCAACTGTGGAACACATTGAATGGGTTGTTGACAATCCTCTTGGCTTTTTCATGTGACTTCGGGACAAAGCCTTGCTCCTGGCCAGTAATTGCAAAAAGCAGCAGTGGATGAACATCGTGCTTTCGGGCACTTTCCACGATTGCGCTGAAATAGGGTTCATCCGCCAACAGTGAGTTTCTTCTATGCAAATAAGTTTTTACCGCTATTGTATCAATATCATGGTATTGCAGCTCGGCAGGCATCCCTTGATCTATTACTGGCATTGGTAACAATAATGGGGAACTCAATGGAAGCGCCACAGAAACACCTACTGTCTTGGTTAGTAGGTGATCCTCGTTCTGTCTAATCGCCCAAGCTCCTAAAGCCGTTCCGGCAAGCAGGGTCATAAGCAATGCACCTGCGGAGACCTTCCTTAGCGAGTTCAATACATGATAGAACCATGAATGCCCCGTGTCACATGCGACAGACAATGCGGCAGCTGCTTCTTCATGACCTTTAAAGCGCTTACCTTCAATA
>JACMJI010000081.1 GCA_014380705.1 Gorillibacterium sp.
CGATGCCATGCAGCGTCTCCCTGAGAAGATCATCAGCGATAAAGAAAATCGTTATATCAAAGGAACCCTGCTTAAGATAAGTGATTCCGATTTGACACAAATGCTTCGATCTGAGAAAACGGAGCTACAGACTTTGAAGCTAACCTTTACGGAGGGTCAGTTTCGGGCAGAGAGCGGAGATGCCGAACTTTCCGCTTCAATTATAGGTTATTATACCGTAGAAGAAGATCCTAACCGATTGCAATTTCATGTTGAGCGTTTGGATTACAAGGGATTCCCTCTAGATGAGACAACAAACCGTGCGCTCGAAAAAGAATATGATTTGAGCTTAACACCTGGTCTTGTTCTGCCTATGCTTAAAGCCAAAGAAGTAACGACTGAGAATGGAATGCTAACCGTTAAGTTTGCGATTCAATTTTAAACAGATACATAAATTTGAAACACAGAGCAACTTAAAAAGATCCCATCCCATGGTTGATTGGGTGGGATCATTACTATTTAAATAAAGGTTATTATTTAGCCTTAATCTTTGGAAATCGCTTCGGAAAACTGTTTAAAATTGATTGCCCCACTGACTAGCTTACGCCCTTCCTCGTGAACAAGCTGCTCATTTGCGGCTGCGTCAATACCAAAGGGAAGAACCCTTCCCTCCTGTACCAGCCGTGCGTAGGAAGTAACCTCCTTATCTTCCATTAAGGCAGGATCAGAATAACCAGCGATGAGTACGGGAAGCATTCCCGAGTCCAGAAACTCGCGATCAGCGAGTTGTAATGCAGTTACACTTTTGATCCATTCCATAGCTGCTTCTGTGTTCTTGGAGCGTGAAGAAAGACAGTAACTTCGTCCCTTTAACCATGATGAAACCGCTTGCCCCGAACTCGTTACTGGTAAAGCCGCAAGCTCAAGATTTACTTTCTCATGAGTACGGTAAGCGGATACAGTTGTGACCATAGCGGCCAACTTTCCCTCCGCTAGCTTCATCCAAGGGTCCCAATCAACAGACGGTTGAGGGTAATTCATAGCAAACACCTTCGCATTCCAATCTGCGTTATCTCTTGTCTCCGCAACTGTCTCAGTTCTAGTCACTGTCACTGTCTCAGTCTTAGTCCCTGTCTCCGTCTCAGACTCCGTCTTTGGAATGAGAAAATTCTGCATTTCTTCCATGACAAGTGGCTTGTTCGCTTCAGAGAAAGGTTTCTCTGTTTGGGGCAACTTATCTATAAATGCAGAATAAATGGACAATAAGGATAAATAATCAGACGTGTCAAAATAAACGCCATAGGAATCCTGCTCCGGGATCATATATGCTTTATTCCAAGCTGTAAGTTCCTGTTTATTAGTGGGAGCTTCTGTCCACTTATTCTCTAAAGCCTTCTTTTTATTCCAGACCATAATATACGGGTCAATATCGTTAGGGACACCCCATAGGTAGCCGTTCCACTTCACCTGTTCTAGGATCGTTGGGATATACTGGGATTGCGTGTCCGTCGTAAAATACTCACTTACCGGCGCTAAGAATCCAAGAGCAGCAAATTCCTGAATCCAGCCATTATCAAGCAGCATAAGATCAGGACCATCACCTATTTGTTCAGCTTTTTTAAGGTAAGTATACTGATCAACCGGCGCAACATTTTCTAAAACGACAGTTATGCCGCTATGCTCCCGCATGAAGATTTGACTAATGGATACTAGATTAGCATATTCAGATGGATGAAGGGAGACCGATATATCCAAAACTGATTTATCATCACCTGCACTGTTCTGTCTAGGCTTCAGAACACCAGTATCTTCCGTTCCAACGCTTTGAGTTGGGCTATTATCCTTTGTGTCCAGCAGCGGGATAAACAATAAAATGGATAAGACCAATAACATAAACAGCACGAATAGGCTTTTCCTTCTGTTCAAACGGTTGCCTCTCCTTTACACAAGTTGCCCCTTTCTATTTCTACCCCCTATCATAGCAAAAAAGAACGAAACCGGAAAGCAGTATCCCAGTTTCGTTCTAGCACTGCCATTTCCTAGAGCAAGTCGGCCGCTAATTGGGCCAAGTGGGAGCGCTCACCCTTTTCAAGGGTAATATGACCGCTAACCGATTGGTTTTTAAATTTCTCAACCACATGGGTCAATCCATTACTTAAAGCGTCAAGGTAGGGATGGTCGATCTGTTCCGGGTCTCCGAGCAGAACAATTTTACTGCCTTCTCCTACCCGGGATACGATTGTTTTCACTTCATGACGAGAAAGATTCTGAGCTTCATCGATAATAATAAATTGACCCGGAATGGAACGCCCGCGAATATAAGTTAGTGCCTCTACTTGAATACTCCCCATCCCAGCCAAAATCTTATCGATATCACCCGACTTTTTGGTATCAAACAAAAACTCGAGGTTATCGTAAATCGGCTGCATCCAAGGTCGAAGCTTCTCATCCTTTTCACCAGGAAGGTAGCCGATGTCCTTGCCCATAGGGACGACAGGACGGGCGATCAGCAGCTTCTTGTATCTATGCTCATCCTCCGCCTTCATAAGCCCTGCAGCAAGGGTGAGAAGGGTTTTCCCAGTTCCTGCTTTGCCAGTCATCGTTACCAAAGGGATTTCGTCATTTAATAGTAATTCAAATGCCATCCGTTGCTGTGCATTCCTAGCGCTGATTCCCCATACGGCTTCATTACACATATGAAGTGGCTCAAGCATCTTTCCATCCCGATCTGCCTTGAGGAGAGCCGATTTCGTGGTACCCATCTCATCCTTCAATATAATAAACTCATGAGGATTTACCCTTGTCCTCAA
>JACMJI010000082.1 GCA_014380705.1 Gorillibacterium sp.
ACGCGGATAACGGATCCTGGATCATTGCTCCTCATCCCAATCGTGCTTCTAGTGCTCACTTACATATTGTTCTCGAATGAGGTTTTTCGGGTATTAAATGTGCTGGCTATCCCCATTCTTATTGGAGCACAACTGCTGCTTTTTACCCGAAGCAACAAAGAACCTTGGTATAAAGTTGGATTCATCGGGGATTTTCTTCTTCATGCGATTGCTAGACCGCTCTCCAACCTACCTGTTCCGTTTCAAATGGTCTCGAGAAGGTTCCAGATGAATAAGAAAATCGGTGCAACGGGTAAAAAAGTTCTGAAGGTATTATTAGGTCTGCTTCTAGCAGCGCCCGTATTATTCATTGTGGTCCTGCTGCTGGCATCTGCCGATGGGATCTTCCTATCCTGGATTGATGAAATTCCCCAATGGTTTGGAGATGTCACCATTGGGGAAGGGGTCTTCCGGACCGGCTTCGCTATCTGTATCGCACTGTATACATTCTGTGTTCTTTCGGGTTTATTGTTTCATCGCTCGATTGACACCGCAACAGACGTCCCCAAGCACAGCTTTCATGCTCCTTTAGAGCAAATCCGCCAACAATTAAAGCTTGACCCGATTACAGCCATTACCTTTCTGTTCAGTGTTAATATCGTTTATGTCCTGTTTGCGGCCATTCAGTTCTCCTATTTGTTTGGGGCAGCAAACGGTCTTTTACCAGATGATGCTGTATATGCGGAATATGCACGCAGAGGGTTTGCGGAGCTGGTTATCGTGGCCTTGATCAATTTGTGTTTGTTGTTATGTGGGCTATATATCATTCGCCGTGATGGGCAAGGGATGGAGTTGATCCGTAAGCTGTCGCTCACCCTATTGATTGGTTGTACCGTAGTCATGCTTATCTCCGCTTACTGTCGTCTTTCCTTATATGAGGATGCTTACGGCTATACGATGACGCGGCTTTTGGTTCATGGCTTTATGCTTTTTATGGGTGTACTGCTTAGTGCGGCTTGTATTCGTATTTGGCAGGAACGTCTTTCATTAGCGAAAGTCTATATTTGTGTCTCGATCATGGCATACGTGATCATGAACTATGTGAATCTGGATGCGCGTATTGCCGAGAATAATATTGCCCGCTTTGAACGAAACGGGGTTATCGATATCGATTATTTGGGTGGGTTGTCTGCCGACGCATTTCCAGCTTTAATCAAGCTGCAGACCAAACATCCCGAGCTAGCAGGTTTAAAAGAGGCGATTGGTCAAATCCAGATGGAAGCCCGGCTTAATGATGGATGGCAATCGTGGAATATTGCCCAAGAACGGGCAAAATGACTCCAAACCTTGACAACTGTGCAGCAAATTTCATATAATTTCAACATATGTAGACCGATATAGCGTTGAGAAGGAATAGTACTTCGCGAGTGCTTCACAGAGAGCCGGGAGGGGTGGAACCTGGCAGGCAGCAGCGAACGAACTCACCTTTGAGCTGGAAGGTAAAGCTCCGGAATCATGTTCAGCACATGGGTGGATAGATATCACCTACCTGAGTGAACGTCGGAGTAAACTGGACCGTTTCGCCCGCGTTAAGGGTGTGAAAGTGAACCGGTGCATTGTGGCCGGTTAACTAGGGTGGTACCGCGGGAATATAAACTCTCGTCCCTAGCTAATAGCTGGGGCGGGATTTTTTTGTTTTCTATCCACAATAAAGTATGAGTTAACGATGTAAATTTTGATTCCACAGCGGTAAACACTTGGGCGATGAATCGCCATTTAAGCGTTTATCCTTGTTCACAATACGAGGAGGACTTACTCATGTCTCAAGAGAAAATTCACAGCTACAACCCCCAGAGTATTGAGCCGAAATGGCAGCAATACTGGGATACAAACAAAACCTTTCAAGTCGAAGAAAATTCAGAAAAACCGAAATTTTACGCGCTTGATATGTATCCGTATCCATCTGGAGCTGGGCTGCATGTCGGTCACCCGGAAGGCTATACAGCAACGGATATCGTCTCTCGCTACAAAAGAATGATGGGCTTCAATGTCCTTCACCCGATGGGCTGGGATGCTTTTGGTTTACCTGCGGAGCAATACGCACTCGACACAGGCAATGATCCCCGTGAGTTCACTAAGAAGAACATTGATACCTTCCGCCGCCAGATCAAATCGCTTGGTTTTTCCTACGATTGGGATCGGGAGATCAGCACGACGGACCCGGATTATTACAAATGGACCCAATGGATTTTCATTCAGTTGTACAACAAAGGTCTTGCCTATGTAGATGAAGTGAATGTTAATTGGTGTGAAGCGCTGGGAACAGTGCTTTCTAATGAAGAAGTCATTGATGGCCGAAGCGAGCGGGGGAATCATCCCGTCGTCCGCAGACCCATGCGTCAATGGGTACTGAGAATTACGGCTTATGCTGAACGGCTGCTTGATGATCTGGAGGGCTTGGACTGGTCAGAAAGCATCAAGGATATGCAGCGCAACTGGATCGGCAAATCCGTTGGGGCAGAGGTTCGCTTCAAGGTTGAAGGGCAGAAGGGAATGAATCTCACGGTATTTACGACAAGACCTGACACCTTGTTTGGGGCTACGTATTGCGTACTGGCTCCCGAGCATGAATTTGTCGATGCCATTACAACAGCTGAGCAGCAGGATACCGTGCAGATCTATCGGGAAAAATCAACTCGCAAAAGTGATCTGGAGCGAACAGATCTGGCCAAGGAAAAGACAGGGGTATTCACGGGTGCCTACGCCATCAATCCAGTAAATGGGGAGAAGACACCGATCTGGATTGCTGATTATGTGCTTGCCGGTTATGGCACAGGAGCGATTATGGCCGTTCCCGGTCATGACCAACGGGACTATGAATTTGCTGTAAACTTCAAGCTGCCCGTAGTTGAAGTGATAAAGGGTGGAGATCTGGACAAGGAAGCTTACACAGGTGACGGTAAGCATGTCCATTCAGGTTTCTTGAATGGACTTAATAATGAACAGGCGATTGCCAAGATGATCGAATGGCTTGAAGCTGAAGGGAAAGGTCAAGGCAAAACCACCTATCGTCTTCGCGACTGGTTATTTAGTCGGCAGCGGTATTGGGGTGAGCCCATTCCGATTCTTCATCTCGAAGATGGTACGATGAAGACGGTGCCGGTGAGCGAATTGCCATTAATCCTCCCCGATACAGAATCGATCCGTCCTTCGGGTACGGGAGAATCACCACTTGCCAACGTTGCGGATTGGGTCAATACGATTGATTCCGAAACCGGAATGAAAGCACGCCGGGAAACCAACACGATGCCGCAATGGGCGGGAAGCTGCTGGTATTATCTGCGCTTCATTGACCCTCATAACGATAAAGAATTTTGCTCGAAGGAGCTTCAGGAGAAATGGATGCCGGTTGATCTCTATATCGGTGGAGCCGAGCACGCTGTACTGCATCTGCTGTATGCTCGTTTCTGGCATAAGGTATTGTACGATCTGGGTTATGTCTCGACCAAAGAACCGTTCCATAAGCTAATCAACCAAGGGATGATCCTTGGTGAGAATAACGAGAAGATGAGCAAATCCCGCGGCAACGTCATTAACCCCGACGTAATCGTTAACAAGTTTGGGGCGGATACGCTGCGCATGTACGAGATGTTTATGGGCCCGCTGGAATCGACTAAGCCATGGAGCGAAACCGGAGTGGAAGGCAGCTACCGCTTCCTCGGCCGGGTATGGAGATTAATCGTCCGTGAGGACGGATCATTGAACCCAAAGATCACAGAAGATGACTCCCAAGCTTCTCTGGCCTTTAAGCGGATTTGGCACAAATCGATCAAGAAAGTAACGGAGGACCTGGAGGGCCTGCGGTTTAACACTGCGATCAGCCAATTGATGATTTTCGTCAATGACGCTTATAAAACGGATGTGCTACCAAAGCAAGCCATGAAGGATTTTGTCCTGATGCTGGCTCCACTTGCTCCCCATTTGGCTGAAGAACTGTGGGAGAAGCTAGGTGGGAAAGGGACAATCACTTATGCGAAGTGGCCTACCTACGATGCAACCCTCACGGTTGACGAAGAAACTGAAATCGTCGTGCAGGTGAACGGCAAGATTATCGAACGTATCAGTATCCCCACAACGATGGAGCAGGATGCTATGCAAGAGCTTGCTTTTAACCTAGATAAAGTTAAAGAGTTAACGGATGGTAAAACCGTAGTCAAGGTCATTGCCGTCAAGGGTAAGCTCGTTAATATCGTTGTAAAATAGAGCCGCTAGCAACCGTTCATGCCGCAAAACCAGCAAACACAGCAAACACTTCAAAACCAAAAGACAGGAAGAGCAGCACCACTTGGTGACTGCCCTTCCTGTTTTTTACTACATAAGAATTTATTAGCTCTAGTAAGTCATTTCTGACGCCGCATCAGTAAACGCATGGGTTTATCTTTATAAAAAGTAGAGAAAGTGTGTCGACACCTATATAATGGATAATATGTGAAATTAAAAAATCGAATCATAGTGGTGATGTTATGAGATTATTATTGGTTGAAGATGACAAAACAATCGCAGCAGGGCTTGAATATTCGCTCACTGAAGAAGGATATTTTGTTACCCTTTGTCATACGGTACAATCTGCTCGGGAGTACCTTTTACAAGAAAAATTTGATCTGATTCTCCTTGACCTTACCTTGCCGGATGGCAGCGGCTATGAGATCTGTAAGCTGGCGAAGAGCAGGAACGATGCTCCGGTGATTTTTCTAACGGCGTGTGACGACGAAGTTAATGTCGTGATGGGTCTTGATATGGGGGCGGATGATTATATTACCAAGCCTTTTCGCATCAGGGAACTGTTCTCAAGAATCAAATCGGTTCTAAGGCGAAACAGCAAGACAGGGAATGCCAAATCAATCCTGCAGCTAGACCAAATCCGCATTAACACACTAGAGGCAAAGGTTTATAAGAATGAAGAGGAGATCATCCTTACGGCCCTTGAGTATCGGCTTTTACTTACCTTCGCTAACCATGCGGGACAAGTGTTAACAAGAAGCCAGCTTCTCGCGGGGATTTGGGATATTGCCGGGGATTTTGTCAATGACAATACATTAACCGTTTATATCAAAAGACTCCGGGAAAAGCTGGAGGATGATGCGACACAACCAATGATCATCACGACGATTCGTGGGATCGGTTATAAAGTTGGTGGCTAGCTATGCTGCGTAACAAAGATATTAAACGGATGCTGCTTTTCATGATCTCAATATCCGGAGGCGGAACGATTGCAGCCTTTATTATTGACCCGCTGGCGGGAACGGTTGTCTTCATCACTGTGCTTCTTCTGATTGGGTGTGCGCTTATCTTTACTTTTTGGAGATACAGAGAAATTTCAAAGCTTTCAACAGATCTGCGGTCGATCAGTGCTGGCGATTATTCCCTGGATATTCGTGACAATCAAGAGGGCGAACTGAGCATCCTTAAAAGTAATATCTACAAAGTCACCTTGATGCTATCCGAGCAATCCGAACTGCTGAAAAGGGACAAGAAGTATTTGGCAGACGCAATTTCCGACATTTCCCATCAGTTAAAAACGCCACTTACCTCCATGGCGGTGATGACGGATTTATTATTGGACAATCAGTTGAAGGAAGCGAAGAAGAATGAATTCATCCGCAGTATTCACACCCAGCTTGAACGGATCGAATGGTTAGTCACTTCTTTATTAAAGCTTTCAAAGATTGATGCGGGAACCATTCGTTTTAAAAAGGATCGGGTAATGGTCACGCACCTTCTTGATAAAGCAACCGCCTCTTTATTGATTCCAATCGAGCTAAGGGAGCAAACCCTATCGATTCGCGGCGATTCCGAGGTTTCCTTCATCGGAGACTTGAACTGGACGGCGGAAGCCCTGATCAATGTTCTCAAAAATGGGATAGAGCATACCGGACACGGTGGGGCGATCACGATTGTTTACACGGAAAACCCACTCTATACCGAAATCCGAGTGACCGATAATGGCGAAGGAATCGAGACGATGGATTTGCCGCATATCTTCAAACGCTTTTATAAGGGGAAGTCATCCAGTGAGGAAAGTGTGGGTATTGGGCTGGCGATGGCAAAGGCGATTCTGAACAACCAGAATGCAGATATAACGGTAAAGAGCGAAAGAAATATAGGGACTGAATTTACAATTAAGTTCTATAAGCCCATTCATTCAAATGTATTCAGCACAAGATAGAGCCTTATTTTCGTTCCAACTCCTCTTAGAACAACGTTATCATTTCCCCATTTGCCATAGCAAAAGCCATATTGTCAAGATTCTGACAAAATAGTCACTTTGGAGTCACCATATAGTCATCTGCGACCGCTATAGTATGGAAATGAGGATAAACGCCTGACAGCGTCCAAAGACACTGTGCGTTTACCGTTGAAATATCAGAATTGTAGTAGAGGGAATTTAACTCTATACCCTGATATTTTTAAAAACCAGGAGGTTTACTTATGGAAATACTACGCGTGGA
The DNA here is from genome assembly GCA_014380705.1 of Gorillibacterium sp. Next base: position 6,489 of record JACMJI010000082.1, read on the forward strand.
AAATCTGTCAAAGATATATGGCACAGGTGAAATGGCAGTAAAAGCACTGGATGACGTTTCTTTTTCCATTGAAAAAGGGGAATTTGTTGCGATCATTGGTCCATCGGGTTCCGGAAAATCAACGCTTCTGCACATTCTCGGAGGAGTCGATCTTCCTACAAGCGGCAAGCTTTATGTAGACAATACGGATATCTATCAGCTTGATGAAACGAAGCTTGCCATCTTCAGGCGCAGGCAGATAGGTTTGATCTATCAATTCTTTAATCTTATTCCCGTATTAAATATTGAAGAGAATATCACGCTTCCTCTGTTGCTGGATGAGCATAAGGTCAACCAAAGCTATCTTGAGGAAATTGTCACGTCGTTGGATCTCAAGACTCGGCTGAATCATCTACCTAACCAACTATCCGGTGGTCAGCAGCAGAGGGTTTCAATTGGTCGAGCATTGATCAACAATCCAG
>JACMJI010000083.1 GCA_014380705.1 Gorillibacterium sp.
CAAGAATTGAATAACCACTCTGCTCAATTTTCTTCCAAAGCTGCTTCCAAGCAGCTTGTTTTAAGTTTTCTCTCATCCTTGGGTCACTTCCATTCTTTCATATTCTCGGAGATTTCACATAACGTTGTTGTATCCACGAAATTTCCCAAGTAATACCATAAGTGAAGTATTCGTGAAATTAATGTACTATCCTGCCTGTTAATTAAAACACAAAAAAAGCCGACCAAAGGCCAGACTCTTTTGATAGCGATGCTTTCGCATACATTTATACTATAATACAATCTCATCCTTACAGCGTGAGCGCCGCTCCGGGTTTCAACACAAGCCCGTTCTGATCATCCTCGGTCGTAACACTTGAGCTGTGATAGGCTTGAACCATTTTGAAACGGGCAAAAGGCACTTCAAATGTCCCTCCCAGATTCATTCCCACGGTCTTCACACCCGATCGCTCCATGTAAGAGGCGAGTTCAACCATAGCGATTATCGTTGCTTCGGTGCGTTTGGCGATGATTTCAGTACATGTTCAATGGAAAAAATCCCATACTTGCTTACCAATAAGCAAACAGCATACACCGACAAAGAGCGGCCGCACATACCGGGAGCCTTTTCGTATCGCGAGCTGGGAACCTAACAGTGACCCGCACACCATGGCGGCGCCCATGGCAAGTCCGATGCGATAGTCGATTGTACCAAATAAGGCAAAGGTAATTAAGCTCGTGACGTTGCTGCTGAAATTTAGCGCTTTGGCATTGCCTGCAGCTTGAACAAAATCAAACCCCAGCAACAAGAATGCAAAGATCAGGAATGATCCCGTACCCGGGCCGAAAAACCCATCGTAAAAACCAAGGCTCAATGCAGCAAGCAACATCAATATTCCTGCTTTAGCTGTTAGACTCGAATAGGTTTGTACATCTCCCCATTGTTTGCGAAACAACGTATAGATCATAACAGCGAATAACATAATGATAACAAGGGGCCGCAGAAAACCCGAGGGCACCCTTTGCACCAAAGCAGTGCCGCACATCGCCCCAATTACAGTGAATGGAATAAGTCCGCGCACCAGCTTCAGATCGATTTTACCCGCTTTCCAAAAAGACAACGTGCTCGTAAGCGATGAGAATGAGGAGGCCAGCTTATTGGTTCCGAGTGCAATATGCGGTGGCAGCCCGGCAACCAGTAATACTTGCACAGAGATCAGCCCTCCCCCGCCAACAACAGAATCAACAAAAGCGGCTAGAAACCCACCAGCAAGCACAAATAATAGCATTCCCCATGTTAAATCTACCATTCAGCTACCCTTCCATCTAAGCGGACTCTTTTAACAGCAGGTCCAACCCGCATCTCAAAAATATATTCTAGCTCGAAAAAACACAACAAGACCATCATACCGATTCGGCGACCATTCGACAATGAAAAATAATAACGCGTATAGGACTTTACATTTTTTCTCATGACGTTTGTTATGGTATACTTTGGTATATTCTATGTAATTAGGTTAATAGATTTGGCTTTATTTATAGTAAATCTTTTGAAATGGAGGAATACCTTGTGTTTAGCGTTCGATCTGAAAAATCTCAAATCCGCGTCTTATTGTTCAGTCTAGTGGTTGCCGTGTTCTTGATCAGTGCCGGGATTTCCCTTTATTATGGCGATGGCTTCTTACTTGGAACCTATGAAAAACTTAACAACGACGATGTAAAATATGTCCATGCCGCGGAATTACTCCTGTCTGATGGGACTCTAGCTTACAATAGCGGGAAGCTTCCTTCCGTTTTTATCATGCCGGGACTTCCATTTTTATTAGCAGGGTTTCGACTTATCCTGGAGCGTTCGGAAGCGATCATGGCTTTTCGACTTTTCCAATGCATTTTGCAGGCTGCATCTGTTTATTTGATCTTCGGTTTGGCACGAGAGATGTTCAAAAGCAGCCGAGTCGCATTAGCAGCTGCCACTCTATCTGCACTATACATACCCGATTATTATTCGTCAGGGACGGTTTTGACCGAAACGACATTTAAGTTTCTTTTGCTGCTGCTCATCGGTCTGACGATTTCCGCTGTTCGCACGAAACAGGTTGGCTATTATGTTGCTGTTGGGGTCTGCTGGGCCGCGGTCACTTATTTCAAGCCACAAAGCGCGCTTTATCCGGCGATTATTGCAGTGCTTTGGTTTACAGCCCGTTATTCCTGGAAGGAAATCCTTAAATATGGCAGCATTCTAGCCATTACCTTCTGTATGCTCCTATCCCCTTGGTGGATTCGCAATATGTTGACGTTTGGAGAACCGATTCTTTTGACCAAATCCGCAGGCAACCCCTTTTTACTGGGAACCCTTATTTATTATGGCGCGCCATCGCAAAAGTTTTATGAGCAATACCCGGAGTATACCAGTACTTTATTTAAAGGAAGCGACGCTGAGGATATGCTGGCTGGCAAACGCATCCTGCGCTATGGCTTGACGAATAAGCCCCTGCGTTATGTTTCTTGGTATACTGTGGAGAAATTTTACCTTTTGTTTAGTAAACCATTTTATTGGAAACCCATCCTTGGGTTAAATAATTTGACTGTGAAGGTCTGGCATCTGTTTCTATTTTTTAGTGGAGTTGTGGGGTTTGCAATTTCTTTGAGACGTCGAAAATTTGTCCAGTTGCTCCCGCTTTTTCTGACACTTGGTTATTTTTCCGCCGTATACTTGCCCTTCATCACGTTCTCACGCTACGGTTATCCACTGATGCCGATTTTCCTCATGTATGCCGCTTATGCGGGGGTTGAGGTAACGGACTCTTTTAGGCAGAGGAGCAGCCGGCAGAATAGGAATGAACGGGGGATAATTGAGCAAGGCTAGCCTCGGGGAATTAGTGAGGAAGGCTTGTGAGAGAGCGCTATTATGCTTGGCGCGGTCCCCGCCGCGCGCGGGGGTGCTTTGGGCGGATTTAGCGATCATTTTGAGCGCTAAATCGTGCGTTTGGGCTGCCGCGTGGCAAATAGCGCTCATTTTGAGCGCTATTATGCTTGGCGCGGTCCCGCTATCGGTGATACCGAGTCCACAGTGTCCTCGGTTAGCGATGTGTCGCTCGGTTACCTTCAAATGCTGCCGCGTTAATCTCGACAACCGTTTCACTATCGACGGGAGTCGGGGTTTTATCGGCACCGGCTGCAATGGCAGAGGGTGCCTGTTTACCCGCTTTTCCCTCGACGATGCCTTGTTGAATGAGTTGATTAGCCCGGTCTGATTCTTCATCCGTTGGTGAGCGGAAATGGGCACCTGGATAGGCTTTCCCCATCTGCTCCCATTTGAAGATTCCCATCATATGATAAGGCAGAAGCTCCAGTTTCTCCACATTGTTCAAGGTTCCAATGAAGCGGCCCAGGTTTAATAAGTCTTCCTCGTCGTCATTGACACCTGGAATAAAAACGTGACGAATCCACATCTTCTTACCAATATCAGATAAATAGCGTGCAAAACGCAGCATACGATCATTAGGTTGTGCGGTTAATTCGATATGCTTGTTCCTGTCAATATGTTTAAGATCAAGAAGGACAAGATCCGTTGCTTCAATGAGACCCGCTACGTTCTCTGGTTCGCAGAAACCATTGGAGTCTAATGCTGTATGTAGATTCCAACGTTTTTTGCATTCACGAAAAACTTCTTCTACAAATTTAGCTTGCAGGGTTGGCTCGCCACCCGTTACCGTGAGACCTCCCTTAGATCTGCGGTAATAACCAATATAAGGCTCAATTTCGTCAACCATCTCTTGTACCGAGAGGCTCCTTCCACCTTGCAAATCCCAGGTATCCGGATTATGACAATATTGGCACTGTAGGGCGCATCCCTGCATGAACAAGACAAAGCGAATGCCTGGTCCGTCAACCGTTCCGAATGTTTCGATGGAATGAATTCGGCCTTGCATAGTCATCACGTCTCCCTTCAGGCAGTCTGCACGAACATAAGTACAAAGAAAATTAGGGCCCCCGATAGAACGGGTATTTCCCGCTTATGCTGGGGCCCTAATCCATAATAACAGATTACATCGAACGGTGGAATGTACGATTGATGACATCCAACTGTTGTTCGCGTGTTAGTTTAATAAAGTTAACGGCGTAGCCTGATACACGAATGGTAAGCTGCGGATAATTCTCTGGGTGATCCATAGCATCCATTAATTGTTCACGGTCAAATACGTTAACGTTCAAATGGTGACCATTGCTCGTCATGTAACCATCCAGCATGGCAGCTAAATTTTCTCTTCTCATGTCCAAATCCTTACCTAGAGCTTTAGGAACGATGGAGAAGGTGTTGGAAATTCCATCAAGACTGTGTTCGTAGGGAAGCTTAGCTACGGATTCAAGGGAAGCAAGCGCCCCCTTCTTATCACGTCCATGCATAGGGTTTGCACCTGGAGCAAAAGGTTCTCCCGCTTTACGACCATCTGGTGTTGTACCGGTTTTCTTGCCATATACAACGTTAGAAGTAATGGTCAAAACAGACATGGTGTGCAGGGCATTGCGGTAGGTTGGGTGCTTGCGTATCATGTTCATGAACATTTCAACAAGTTCAACTGCAATATCATCTACACGTGGATCATTGTTGCCATACTGCGGGTATTCACCCTCAATTTGAAAATCAACCGTAATGCCTTTTTCGTTACGGATTGGACGAACCTTGGCATATTTAATGGCAGACAAGGAGTCAGCTGCTACGGACAAACCAGCAATACCTGTAGCCATGGTGCGAAGGACCTCTTTGTCGTGCAGTGCCATTTCAATACGTTCGTAGCTATATTTGTCATGCATAAAATGGATTACGTTCAGGGTATTCACGTAAAGTCCAGCTAACCACTCCAGCATGCATTTGTACTTCGTCATCACTTCATCATAGTCGAGTAGATCTGCCGTAATGGCCTGGTAGCGCGGTCCAATCTGCATTTGCAGCTTCTCATCAACCCCACCGTTGATGGAGTACAGAAGGGCTTTAGGAAGATTGGCACGAGCACCAAAGAATTGCATCTGCTTACCAATTCTCATCGCCGACACGCAGCACGCAATCCCATAGTCATCTCCGTAGAAATTACGCATGAGGTCATCATTCTCATATTGAATGGATGAAGTCTCGATGGATACCTTAGCGCAATATTTCTTGAAGCCTTCTGGCGCTTGCGTTGACCATAGGACGGTTAGGTTTGGTTCTGGAGCAGGTCCCAGGTTATATAGGGTGTGTAGGAAACGGAAGGAGTTGCGAGAAACAAGCGTCTCACCTGAGAGTGACATTCCGCCGATCGACTCCGTTACCCACGTTGGGTCGCCGCTGAATAGTTCGTTATAGTCTGGTGTCCGTAAGAATTTAACAATACGCAGCTTCATAATAAAATGATCGACAATTTCTTGCGCTGCTTCTTCCGTTAGCGTTCCTTCGTCAAGATCACGTTGGACGTAGATATCCAGGAAGGAGGATACACGACCAAGACTCATTGCGGCACCATTCTGCTCCTTAATTGCAGCAAGATAGCCAAAATATACCCATTGAAAAGCTTCTTGTGCCGTCTTGGCAGGTTGTGAAATATCAAATCCGTGCATTTTACCAAGCTTCTTCAATTCATTAAGGGCACGGTATTGCTCAGAGGTTTCTTCTCTTTGACGAATAATCTCTTCCGTTAACGTATCTACTTCCGTAAGCTTATGCTCATTTAGCTTTTCTTCCATTAACCGGTCAACGCCGTAAAGCGCAATGCGACGGTAGTCACCAATAATACGTCCACGACCGTAAGCATCCGGAAGACCTGTAATGATACCGGCTTTACGAGCGTTTCTCATATCTTCGGTATAAGCATCAAATACACCTTGGTTATGTGTTTTGCGGATATTGGTAAAGATATCAATGATTGATTCCGGAAGCTCAAATCCATAAGCTTTGCAGGAATCAATGACCATACGAATACCGCCGAAAGGTTGAATCGAACGCTTGAAAGGCGCATCCGTTTGCAAACCCACAATCGTTTCTTTGTCTTTATCAATGTAACCAGGAGCGTGTGACAAGATCGTCGATGGTGTGTTTACATCTACATCAAGTACACCGCCAGCATCTCTTTCTAATTTAGAGAGCTGAGAAATCTTTTCCCAGAGTGCTGTCGTATTGTGAGTAGGACCCGCTAAAAAAGCTTCGTCCCCATGGTAAGGAGTAATGTTCATCTCGATAAAGTCACGGACACTAATGGATTTCATCCATTTCCCTTTCAAGAAGCCCCTCCAGGCTGTTTTTCCTGTCTTCATAACATCTTTTTCCTGAATAGACATGGTATGCACCTCCAAAAAGATTCCCTTAAAAAAGGGTAACTAGGAATATAGAAAGAAGGAAGGCCTGCGGGGGAACCCTGCTTGCACTTCCTCCTTTGTCTTATTGCTTGCATGCTGTTAATCAACAACACTCAAATTCCTTACTTTATATATTAACACATTTCTTATTTAAGAATAAGACTAAAACTTGCCATAGAAGGCATTTCTATAAATTTCCGCCAATTCAGTGACAAGCGGCATTCTTGGGTTAGCCGTTGTGCATTGATCCTCGAAAGCCCGATCGGCCAAGTAATCGACTCTTGCTTCAAAATCCTTGGAATTCACGCCAACCTTTTGGAAGGAATCCTCGATACCAAGCTTTGCGGACAATTCCCGGATTGCTTTGATTAAGCTGTCTACCCCTTCTTCCGTCGTGCGAGCAGGGAAGCCTAAGAAACGCGAAATTTCAGCATAACGCTTATCTGCAATAAAGTGTGTGTATTTAGGGAATGAAGCAAATTTTGTTGGTTTTTGTGCATTGTAATGGATAACGTGTGGCATGAGAATGGCATTCGTGCGTCCGTGGGACGTATGGAATTCTGCACCCCATTTGTGCGCAAGACTGTGGTTAATACCAAGGAAGGAGTTAGCGAAAGCCATACCCGCCATGGTTGATGCGTTGTGCATATGCTCACGAGCGTTATGATCACCTGTAGTATAGGACTTCTCAAGATGTTCAAACACGAGTTGGATTGCTTTCAAAGCAAGCCCATCCGTGAAATCATTAGCCATAACAGAGACGTAAGCTTCAATTGCGTGCGTTAGTACATCAAGGCCCGTATCCGCTACTGCTACTTTAGGCAGGGAGTAGACAAAGTCTGGATCGATGATCGCTACGTCTGGAGTCAGCTCATAGTCAGCTAATGGATATTTGGTGTTATTGCCTTGCGTTTTGTCCGTGATAACGGAGAAAGATGTAACTTCCGATCCCGTACCCGAGGTCGTTGGAATCGCAACAAACTGCGCTTTTTGACCAAGACGCGGGTATTTGTAGATCCGTTTGCGGATGTCCATGAACTTTTGTTTCAGGTTGTTAAAATCGGTATCTGGGTATTCATAGAATAACCACATCGCTTTAGCTGCATCCATTGGGGAACCGCCACCGAGTGCGATGATACAGTCCGGTTTGAAGCTCGTCATCATCGCAGCACCACGTTCAACCGTTGTCGTCGATGGATCTGGCTCGACATCGGAGAATACTTCAATAAACACAGGTGTTTGACGTTTGCGCAAGTAATGCTCAACCTTTTCTACATATCCAAGCTTCACCATAACAGGGTCTGTAACGATCAGAACACGGCTAATGTCAGGCATTTTGGATAAGTATTGCGTTGACCCCTTCTCGAAATAAATCTTGGAAGGAACCTTAAACCATTGCATGTTTACGGTGCGATGAGCAACGCGCTTCACGTTAATCAAGTTAACTGCAGTAACGTTAGAGGAGGTTGCATTGCGACCATAAGATCCGCAGCCAAGTGTAAGGGAAGGCATATTTGTATTATAGATATCACCGATCGCACCTTGGGTCGAAGGGGAGTTTACAATAATCCGACCTGTTTGCAAACGATCCGAGAAAGCTTGAATTACGGTATCGTCGTAGGAATGAATAACGGAGGAGTGACCCATACCGCCAAAGGAAACAATTTGCGCTGCACGATCAATACCCTCTTGAGCGTTCTTCACACGGTATGCTGCAAGAACCGGGCTCAGTTTTTCTGCTGAAAGCGGGAATTTCGTACCAACTCCAGTAAGCTCAGCTACCAAAATCTTGGTGTCTGCTGGAACCTTCAAACCAGCCATAGCTGCAATCTTCGTTGCAGGCTGACCGACGATGCCGGGGTTAACGGCACATTTTTCAGGGTGCATAGCCATTTTGGTCAGTTGAACAACTTCGTCCTTGGAGAGGAAGTAACAGCCTTTGCTGATCATGAGGCGTTTGGTTTCTTCATAAATAGGCTCTTCTATAATAACGGCTTGCTCGGAAGCGCAGATCATACCGTTGTCAAATGTTTTAGAAAGGATGAGGTCGGTTACGGCTTGCTCAAGTATAGCTGTTTTCTCGATAAAGCAAGGAACGTTTCCGGGACCAACACCTAGTGCCGGTTTACCACAGCTATAAGCAGCTTTAACCATTCCTGAACCACCAGTAGCTAGAATTAAAGCAATGCCTGGGTGATTCATAAGTACGTTTGTAGCATCCATTGATGGTTTCTCTATCCACTGGATACAACCTTCTGGAGCGCCGTGCTTGACAGCTGCTTCATAAAGAATACGAGCAGATTCTTTGCTGCATTTCTGTGCTGAAGGGTGGAAGCCGAAAATAATCGGATTACGTGTTTTAATGGAGATAAGGGCTTTAAACATAACAGTAGATGTGGGATTGGTCACAGGTGTAATTCCCATAACAACACCGACTGGCTCAGCGATTTTTTGGAAATTCTCATAAACGTTTTCCTCAATAACTCCAACGGTTTTGTCGTACTTGATGCTGTGATAAATATATTCGGTAGCGAAGATGTTCTTGGTGATTTTGTCCTCGTAAACACCGCGTCCCGTTTCTTCAACAGCTAATTTAGCAAGATACATATGTTGATCAAGTCCTGCAAGTGCCATTTCTTGAACAATTTTATCAATTTGGTCTTGCGTCATGGTCATGAAAACATCCTGTGCTTTCTTAGCCTTTTCCACCAATTGATTAATATCGTCTTGGACCGAGTTTTTCTCTTGTACGATTTTGGTCTCATCTACTGCCATATCCGATTGCCTCCGTTCTATGTTTAGCTTACTTTTTTATTATAAGACTTTGTGCATTAAATCACAAGTGATTTAAATCACTTATTTATGAAAACAATGAAAATATGGCCATAATCAAGTTGCTTTTATCATTTATCACACACTTTCAATATATTTATTAGCATACCCAAGTTCTCTTTTAAATAATACACCTTATTTTACCTCTTGTTAAGTCCCCAATTATGACAAATGTCGCATTTAAAACGCTAATTGAGCCACTTATAAACCAAATCAACTGCCCAAAGAAAAGTCTTTGTTTGGAATCAGAATGAACCTTGTATAATTTTTATGCCCAGAAACCAACAGTCAGGCTGCCCAAAAACCAAGGACGTTACACATTTGTATATTGGCTTCAGGCACTCTTGAAATGGCATCCTCCGATTAGATCAAGGAAAGGATGCCATTTCAAAGGCGCCACGTAAACTCTACGCTCAACAAATAAATCCTCTACTTTTGATTTTTGGGCAGCCTTAAATAATATTTCATTAGCGTTAGGCACTGCCAGGCACTGCCTTCGGTCCTCTTTATGTGGTGGAGATACACCACACATCTGAACCTAGACTCACTATTCCTGAAACTAACTTCACTTATTTCTCTCCCGCCCCCACACATCTGAACCTAGATTCAA
>JACMJI010000084.1 GCA_014380705.1 Gorillibacterium sp.
AGAATTCCACCAGCTCACCGGCCATACAATTTTCTAGACCATGAGCGCGGGCGATTCCATCCCCAATGGTGATGACTGTCCCTACTTCATATACTTGCATATCTGCACTGTATTGTTCGATCTGATTTTTAATCAGTGTACTGATTTCTTCCGGTCTGATACTCAAAGGAATGTCACCCCTATCTACTATGCTTGAGAGCCAATCAAGGTTTTTTGCAGTCTGGCCAGCTTACCGGACAAGCTTCCGTCATAAAGCCGATCACCAATCTTGACTTGCATGCCACCAAGAAGCTTCGTGTCAATGTTTCCCGTAACTCGAATGGTTTTGCCCGTCAACTTGCCAAATCGCTCAGCAACCCGCTCCATTTCAGCAGGTGTGAGCGGGATAGGGGTCGTCACGATAGCATCGGCACGGCCCTGCTCTTTATTAGAAATGTTGGTATAGTGCTCAGCTAAAACTGGCAAAATCGCTTCTCTTCGGCGTTCGAGCAGCAGAAGCAGGGTGTTGAACACCGCAACCTCAACCCTCCCATCAAAAAGAGCGCCAATTACACTTTTTTTCTTATCCGCAGATATGCCCGGGTGGTCAAGAAGCGTTTGCAGTTCAACACTGCCCCGAATGGTGGAAGAAACGACCCGAAGATCCTCCTCCACTTTCGCAATAAGATTCTGCTCCCGTGCTACCTCGTACAAGGCCTTGGCATAACGTTTAACGGCAGCGATATCCCGGCTCATGACTGCTCGCCTACCTCTTTGAGGTATTTGTCAACAAGCTCTTCTTGAACGCCCTCATCAACCTGCTTCTCGATAATCTTGGAAGCGATCATGACGGACATAGTGCTAACCTGTTTACGCAGGTCAACTAAAGCTTTATTTTTTTCATTATTAATTTCTTTGATCGCATCATCTTTAACACGGTTTGCTTCCGAACGCGCGGCCCCAATGATTTCATCGGCTTGACGAGTGCCCGTCTGCTTGGCTTGATCCACGATTCCATAAGCCTCTTTACGTGCTGTATCCAGAGCAATTCTCTGATCCTCAAGGAATTTTGCGCTATCCACTCGACTCTTTTCTGCGGCCTGAAGCTCATTCTGAACGTGCTCGCGACGCTTCTCCATCACGCTAAAAAGCGGTCCAAGAGCATAGCGATTCAGCATAAATAAGAGGACCAGAAACGAGACAATTGTAAATACGAAACTTGGTATATTAAAATCCACGTCATGCCCTCCTTCGGTAAAAATGGCGGGATTCGCCACTTAAGGTAAAACGAAGGCGCGGATGGCTTAGGCCTTCCCCGCCAAACCTTCATTTTTTCGAATTAAGCCGCTCCAGCGTAGAACAAGAATGCCAAGACAACGCCTAGAATCGGAACAACTTCAACGATACCTACACCGATAAGCATTGTGGTTTGCAGAGCGCCACGAGCTTCTGGTTGGCGGGAAATCCCTTCAACCGTCTTACTTACGATCATAGCGTTACCAATACCTGCGCCGATTGCACCCAAACCTACGACAATTGCTGCTGCAATATATGCCATTACTCCCATTACAGAAATCCTCCCTGAAGTTAAATTATTTTTATATACATATCCCGTACCTATGGCGCTAAATGAAAGCCAAAGTGCGAGGGTATAACAAAGGGCTAAGCGTGCTCCTCATCGTGAATGGTAGATCCCGCGATATACACCATTGTGAGTATCGTGAACAGGAAGGCTTGAATGGCGGCAACAAAAAGACTGAAGCCCTGCCAAACAATCATGAGCGGAATACCATAAATTCCCGCTCCCAAGATGGTCGCGATAAGAACCTCGCCTGCGTAAATATTTGCGTAAAGCCGAAGAGCAAGCGTGAGCGGCTTCGCTAAGGTCTCCAATATATTTATGGGAAAGAAAAACCAGAAGGGTTTAAAGTAATGCTTAAGATAGTGTTTCCGGTTGCGTCTTAGACCCTCAAAGTGGATAACAGCAAAGATAGTGGCAGCCAATCCAGCCGTCACGGATAAATCAGCCGTAGGCGATTTCCACCAGGAAACCTCCGCCCCTTCATGTCCCTCGGCAATTCCATGATCAATATCCTCCTGGGATACAATATCATACCCAAACGCCGATAAGGGTTCATGGTGCTCTGTTGTAATGTCCAGCGGCAGTCCTATCAGATTACTCACAAAAATAAACAAGATTAGTGTTGTTGCTAAAGAAAGATAAATCTTGCCCTTCTTGAAATCCTGCGTGTTCGCAATAACGCCTTGAACAAACTCGACTATCCATTCCATAAAATTCTGAACCTTCGAAGGATTAGTGACGGACAGATTACGGACAGCAAGCCGGGCGAGGATAAAGATGACTAGGCATGTTACGACTATGGCCAAAAAACTAGCCAAATCAATATTTAACATGTCGTTATCCGATATCTTCCATGTCGGAAATGCATGCATTGAAGTGATTCACCCCTTTCCCGAACCTAGCCCTTAATATTTTCTCAAGCCAGTAATAATACCAGTAACAACATTGGTCAACGGAACAAAAACAAGTCCAATGGCCATTCCTATTAGATCCACCGTAGGTACCTTGTAGGCTATCATGGTGGCAATCAGGACAATTAAAACCCTCATTGAAAAACCCAGGCTCATGCGTTTTCTTTTATTGATTAAAATCTGCTGTATAAACTTCTCCGTTCGTCTCTCAAGGGTCCAAGCATTAATTACGCTTACTGCTGTGCCAAGGATCAGCCCGACAGCAAGAGGGCGGAGTGTTGGAAAAACAACCCCAGTTAGTGCGCAGATCAACATGAACCACAAGGCGTAACGGAATACTTTACGCAGGAGGCCTGCCATATCATCCATCGGTATCCTCCAATACTCTCTTGACCATGAGAACCGCCCCAACGATGCCAAGACTGAACCCAGCGAGCACTCCGCCGATTACCCAGCCTTTGTAACCTGTTAGACGACTTATGTAAGAGCCACCGTAATAGCCCATCAGCACAAAGACGACCATCACCATACCAAGACCACCGACCATTCCAGCAGCTTTCCAGGGATTGTCTTTATCCGCCTTCGGTTTTATCAAACAGTCCCCCCTTAGGTCTCGAACGGTTACGCAAGGATAAGCGGTTACTCCCTATGGGTGAAGCCGTTTACCAATGAAAATCGTCAAAAGAAATATTTCGTCATCGATAAGTTGTTAGCTAGCCTGAGCGTAACTAGCCCTTATTGTAGCTAAGTAGGGGGGCTCTGTCAATTCGCAAATATTATTATTTCAGACGAGCAGAGATGAAAGAAACCCTTTACGCAAAAGGATTTGTGAGCATTTCTTCTTTTTGCTACCGCTTCCATTGTGATTTAGTTAGTTGACAAATTATGTTATATGGAATATAGAGCCTGTTTAGACCATCAGTTGGATGGATTTGCCTAAATCTTGTGGGATTAGGATGTAAAGATAAACACCTATTATCGCCTTTTTCGCGCTTTTAACGATACGGATCTGAATTGATCAACTTATCACTTATACTTTCGATGCATAAAAGATACAGCAGTAAACGCATGAACTTTATATAATATCGGTACCATTACATAAAAGATGAACTGGAATTTTGCTATAACCTGATAAATAGCATACGTAGACAACAGAAATAACTTACGATTACCAAGGAAGCCCATGTCTAATTTGTGTTTTAACTATCTTCAGGTTCTATCTACCAACACTTATCTCGCTCTCCACCTGTTCCGTACCGCCCTCTTGACATTCGATTCAGCTTTCAGTTTATCGCTGCCAGAAGTGGCTCCATTCCGCTAAAATTAGACCTTCGCTCCTTTTGTTGCTTTAGTGGAGGATTGGAGAGTAAGGAGTTTAGTAGTGGTAATGGAAATTTTCCGTTTAAAATGATTAGAAACTCTATTAGCCACTAAATAATTGGATTTCTCCCACTTCCGGATGATTTCGTCAAAATTCTGTACGAATAATCATACAGAATTCCCGCTAACGCGGTAGAATGGACGATTCTGTACGATAAATCATACAGATTTATCGCTAACTCGGCAAAAAGAACAATTATGTACGATAAATCGTACAGATTTCTCGCTGACGCGGCAAAATTAGGATAAAAGTCTGTCGACGCCCTTAGGTGCCATACTTTTGCCGCCTAGGAATCAAAACGAGCCTTTATATAATACTTATACATTCTAGTATAGTTAAAAGAATCGCCCATTAAGGACGATTCTTCTGCCATACATCTCTATATATATCACTTGTCCATTATTCTTGCCTTTACTCTTGGCCAAAAGGCTTCGGACGTTCTGTGGTCAAGCCAAAATGGTGTCGAATCGCCCCAACAATTCGCTCCGAAGCTCCCCCATCCCCATAAGGATTTGCCGATTGGCTCATCCTTTCGTACAAGGCACCGTCGGTAAGCAAGGCCTTGGCCCGGTTATAAACGTCCTCTTCCTCTGTCCCAACAAGCTCCAGCGTTCCTGCTTCTACGCCTTCTGGACGCTCCGTTGTATCGCGTAGAACAAGCACAGGCACGCCAAAGGACGGTGCTTCCTCCTGGATACCCCCGGAATCGGTCAGGATGAGATGGATGTGTGGGTAGAAGTTGTACATATCCTCGACATCAAGCGGCTCGGTCAGTTGAATGCGAGGGTGATCCCCCAGAATCTCCCTTGCAGGCTCCCGAACAACCGGACTAAGATGCATCGGATAGACAATGGCGATATCCTCAAACTCATCAGCAAGTCTTCGAATCGCCCGAAAAATATTGCGGTGAGGCTCTCCCTGAGATTCTCGACGGTGAGCCGTGAGCAGGATAAGCCTTTTGCCGTTTGCCCATTTAAGCAACGGGTGGGAGTAGCCTTCTTTTACCATATATTGAGGGACGTCTGTTATGGTGTTGCCGGTAATGTAGATCGTCTCCGGAGACTTGTTCTCCCTAAGTAAATTACCCGCAGACCACCCCGTCGGGGCAAAATGCAGGTCAGCCAGCACCCCTGTGAGCTGTCGATTCATCTCTTCTGGATAAGGGGACAGCTTGTTCCAAGTCCGCAGCCCCGCTTCTACATGACCGACTTTAATCTGTTGAAGAAAGGCAGCATAACTGGCGACAAAGGTAGTCAGGGTATCCCCGTGCACCAACACCAAATCCGGCTTTACTTCTTCCAATACAGGTTGTAAGCCCTGAATGACGCGCACTGTGATTTCTTCCAACGTCTGCCGATCCTTCATAACATCGAGGTCATAGTCGGCCTTAATGTTGAATGTGTCCATTACCATATCAAGCATCTGCCGGTGCTGTGCGGTTAGGCAAACAATTGATTCGATCTCCTCTGGATGGCGGGATAGCTCAAGAACAAGCGGAGCCATCTTGACCGCTTCCGGTCTTGTCCCGAAAATGGTCATCACTTTCAAGCGTTTCACCGATTAATCCCCCTCTTGTGAAGCTTACTTCGTTCCAAACAGACGGTCTCCAGCATCTCCGAGACCCGGTATGATATAGCCATGATCATTCAAGTGATCATCAATTGCTGCTACATAAAGATCGATATCAGGGTGTGCTTCTTGAAGGGCGCGAACGCCTTCTGGTGCTGCAATCAAACACATTAGCTTGATGTTGGTGCAATCGCGTTTCTTAAGAACATTGATCGCAGCAATGGCGGAGCCACCCGTGGCTAGCATCGGATCAATGACAATCAGTTGCCGCTCAGTTACGTCGGTTGGCAGCTTGGTATAATATTCGACAGGCTGCAGCGTCTCAGGGTCGCGGTAAAGACCAATATGGCCTACTTTTGCAGCTGGGATCAGCTTAAGAATTCCGTCAACCATACCCAAGCCCGCACGTAGAATGGGAATCAGGCCGAGCATGCGTCCAGAGATGATCTTCGACTCTGTGGTAGCAACTGGCGTTTTGACCGTTACGGTCTCTAAAGGGATGTTACGGGTGATCTCGTAAGCCATTAATGTAGCTACTTCATCAACCAACTCGCGGAACGCCTTCGTTGTTGTGTCCTCATCCCGAATGTAAGTCAACTTATGCTGGATCAACGGATGATCGCAGATGAATACTTTGCCCATTATAATCCTCCTGAACGGTCCACGACCGTTTTTTCATAAAAACTTTGTCCATTATAGCACAACCAATTGATTTAATCTTTTGCAATAAGTTGAACAATGATGAATGTTTCTTGTACACCAAAGAACTTCGGCGTTTTTTTAGTTAAAGGGATGATTAACAGAAGCGATAGAAGCTTTTTTTCCCTCTTGCTCAGCCGTGGACATCCGTTTGCGGTAGAGAAAGACAAAGTACGCAATGCCCCCTACAAGCACCAGTAATCCAAATAAACTGCCCTCTGCTCCAAAAACCCCACCTGTCAACCAACTTGGTCCGTGAGTCTCAATCTCAATTAAGGTTGGCGTATCCTTGCCTGACACCGCGAAGCCAAACAGGTTTCCTTGGAAAAAATTCCAGGTTAAATGGATTCCCATTGGATACCACAAGCTGCCCGTTTTCTCCCGAGCCAAGGCCATGAGCACGCCAGCAAGAAAAAGGTTAGCCAATGGAATCGGTGAGCTAAAGACTCCCGGGTTTCCTAGATGCAAAGCTGCAAATACAATAGAACTGCCGATTATTGCTGCGAGAAACCCAATGCGAGCTTTAAACAACCCTTGTAAGTATCCCCGTGCTACCGTTTCTTCATTTAATGAAACAAAGATGAAAAATACAAACCACAACACTAGTGATTCCACAAGATTGCCATTCCAAACTATCCGAACTGGATTTAAGCCTCCGGTTAACCAGATCAATAAGAACCCCAGACTCATGAGGGCTGCACCCATGAGCATTCCATAGATAAGATTCCTACCTGCCCGTTTGTCTACAAATCCAAGCTTCCAGGACCTATTCTTCTCGAACATGAGCAGCATGAGCCAGATTGCAATTAAAAAAGCGATAGGCTGAGTAATCATCTGTATAAGCCCAGCCAAAGTTGTAGGTGCACTAACCTCAGTAAGCGCATCAAGCCCATTAGCAATAACAAATGGTATTAAAAGTACGATGGCGATGCCAAGCATGATAACAAGACTTAATAAAAACTTACCAATAATTTCAAATATGCTTTTGATGTTTTGTTGCATGTATTGATCAACCTACTCCCTCATAATGGTAAATTTTATCTGCTATTATACCTGAATTTAACCGCGTTGCCTATGTAAAAAGTAAAATTGGATGTGTTGGGCTGTGGACTTAATTGGGTTTATTCTTGCCACTGTCCAACACAGAATCTAACCGGATATCTACTCAAACACGTAGTCCAAATACTCACGGAGAGTGGTATTGGATTATCTAATCAATAAAGTATTTTATCCATTAATTGATCAGTATTCAGTTCTATAAAGGACATCATTATGCATCCTCTTTATAAGCTGGAATGTACTTAATAATATCAAATAATTTCTACATCCGGCTTAACCCATCTAGATTATTTGGGCTTCAAATGGTCAACTCTCAGCCAACCTTTGTCTATAACAAACACGGGGTCGAACTCATTTCCCCAACGTTCCAAAGCGTCGCGCACATTCCATTCGGTGATCTCCTGGTAAATGTCGAGTCGCTTCGTCTGATTGTGCTCATGCAGACGCTGAATATAGAGAGGAACATCGATCCAGTGAAAATGGAACTGCTCGATTAACCGCATCAGAACCCGCTTATCCTCCATATATCGGCCTTGGAAAGGGTCGTCCGTAGGCCATCCTCCGATTGCCTTCAATGCGGAAGTCCGATAAAATCTAGGCCATTGCGATAAATTAGACTTCAGGAAATCGTATTTATCCTGAAAAGGCCGATTTTTTTTGATGATGCTTTCCGTAACATTGCCATTACTGTCCATAAAGAGGGAGTTGATATTACCGCTGATCAGCCCTACATGTTCAGGCTGCTTGAGCGCTTCAGCCAGCATTACCTCAAGTGTATAGGGATACAACCAATCATCGGCATCGAGCTGTACCAAGTAAGGAGTTGTAACCATCTCCAGACCGACATTCATACTCTTCGATTGTCCAATATTTCGCTCGTTCCGGATGTACGTCACCTTACTATCTACAAGGTAATGATGCACTAGATCAATACTGTCATCGTTGGAGGCATCATCGATCAAGATGATCTTCCAGCCTGAATAGGTCTGATTAAACACGGTATCCATCGCTTCTCGCAGATAAACTCCGGCATTATAAGCTGGAATGACTACGGTGACTTCTGCCTTCATACACTCACCTCAGTTTTTTTACCAGTCCCTCGAAGTCAAAATCTTCCCCATCGATAATTAAATCTAAGGCATGCCCGAAATCTATCGCGACCTTCCCCGTCGCATTTGCCAAACGAGGTGCAAGCAGCGTAGCCGGCACTCCGGCTGCGATCAGTGCGATATCCCAGCCACCGACTCGGCACAATTGCAAATAAACTTGTTCCAATTGCTCATAATCGGAAAGCATCATCGTATCCACCACATTAATCCCTTTGCTTGCAAAAATAGGTGCTGCTTCCGCCGCACGTCGGCCAACTAATACAAGTCGATACGGCCGAATCCAATCCCAGAAGTAAGGGAGCCTAACCATATGATGCGTGACCCAGGCGGAGCATATGGTGTAGAATTCAAGCTCGAGACTCAGGAACGACTGCCGCGAATGTTCGGCACCTGACGCATCCACAGTTGTAAGCAGTAAGCCTGCGGTTGTGCACGATTTAAATGCCACTAGAAGCTCATCTCTCAAATCTCTTCTTGTTATGCCATTATATTTCCGGTAATACTCCATTCCCCTGTAAAACTCCGGGATCACCTGTAACTCAGCAATTTCAGCATGGCCGAAGCGGGCAAGGGAATAAGGAGTTCCTTCCGCCACAGCTGTATCTATGCATTCCAGCACTTCCTCAATTGTCAACTGGAATCTTTCATAGCTAAAATCTTCCATAAACGGACGAAGCTGGTTCATTCCAATCCACTCCTATCTTTATGGACGTATATCTACCACAATGTGGGGAAATTTGTATTTGATATGAGGAAGCAAATAATCCGCTTGCCGAGAGCCCAAGATGATAATCCGCTCAATCTCCCTTGATATAATTAGTTTACTTAATATCTTCTCAATCAAATCCAGCCTAAGCTCGATTTCTGGGATATATAGCGACAATTCAAAGATATCGTCTGTTAACCATTTAAAATCTTCCATTCCCGACTCGATCCCGTATCCGGTTGAAACCATCGTAGTTCCATACCAATCAGGGTGCATGCCGTCGATAAACTCCAGATGACGAGCAGAAATGCTTTCTCGCCGGATCTGTGGAAGCAGCAATAACCATCTCGAGCGGTCTTGCCGAACAGGTCTGGTCTCGTAGTGGTTCCAATCAGAACCCTGCAGATCGGGCTTGATCCTGTCGATCAAAGGCTCTTCATCCCATTTTTTTCTCAACTTATCCAGATAAGGCTTCTGATAGAGCTCAGGATGATACGCTTTTATCTGCTCAAACAGCTTATCATGGTGTTCCATCGCTGCATGAACCATTGTACTTCCATGTCGACGATACAAGAAGAGGCGTTCAAATACTTGATAGCCGTACCAACCGTTCTCTCCCAGCGTGACCCAGAAATCCCAGTCCTCATAGCCCATTACGATAAAATCTTTCTTATATCCGCCAGCCTGCACCCATGCTTCCTTACGAAATACCGAGTTTCCGCAAGTGATATTGTGAAATAATTGAGTGTGAAAGTTAAACTGTGGCGCGGGATAGGACCAGTTTTCCGTCCCGAACGCTTGAACCCATGGAGATACAAAACCGACTTCCGGATAAAGCTCCAATATCCAGAATGCCTTCTCTAGGTATGTGGAATGAATAAGGTCATCGGAATCAAGTGGTAGTACGTATTTCCCTTGAGCCTCAGCAATCCCCCGATTTCTAGCAGTAGCAAGACCCTGATTAGATTGGCGAATGATGCGCATCTTCGGCTTTCTGAGCGTGGAGAGCTTCTCGAGGGTGAATGGATCGGTGGAGCCGTCATCTACCACTATTATTTCAAAGTCCTGAAAGGTGGAACGTGATACGGAATCGACCGTCTCCTCCACGTACTTCCCATAGTTATAGCAAGGAATGACCACACTGACCAACGGCGTTCTATCCCTAATCACGATATCCCCCCTTAACCATAAATCGATTCTTTATTGCTCTCCATTGATCGTATAGGCATATGACTCCTTCAGGCCGGTCCATAAGTTGTAATCCGGTTTCCAACCAAATACTTCGAGCGCCTTCTGGTTAGATAAACAGCTATGACGAATATCTCCCGGTCGTTCCTCTGCATGAGTAACGGTTATGGACTTGCCATGAATAAGCTCTAAATGGCCAAACAGCTCAGAGACCGTCGATTTATTTGATGTAGAGATATGAATAAGCTGACCGTCCCCTTTAAAAGTAGCCTCCATGTTAGCCCGCACAACATCCTTCACGAAAACGAAATCGCGAGTCTGCTTCCCATCGCCGTAAATCACGAGCGGCTGTCCTTTCCTGATCCGATCAAGAAAAATCGCAACCACGCCGCCTTCCCCCTTAGGGGTTTGCCTCGGACCATAAACGTTGGCATACCTAAGAATTGTATAACTCAACCCGTACAGTTGCTGATAGATCCGCAAGTAATGCTCAGGCATCCATTTACTGATTCCGTAATAGGAAATAGGTACTGCAGGATCGACTTCCTCCATCCTTTCTTTGACCGTATTGCCATAGACGGCACAAGAGGAGGAGTAGATAATCTTCCGAACCTCTGCTTGTCGGCACGCTTCCAACAAATTCACCGTACCAACAAGGTTAATGGATGCATCCTCCTGCGGCTTTTTCACCGACCGCTGTACATCCACTTGAGCAGCCATGTGGAAGACCACATCAGGGCGAATCTCTTTGAGTAGACTTTGTACGACCTCTTCGCGGATATCCGCCAAATGAAAAATAGCTTTCGGGTTTACGTTCCCTTTTGAACCGGTAGATAAGTTATCCAAGACGTGTACTTCCATACCAGCAGACACCAACTCGTCAACCATGTGAGAGCCAATAAAACCAGCCCCGCCTGTTACTAATGCCCTCATGATTCCTTGCCTCCCGGAAAACAACTGAGGTTCATCCGATACCATGCTATCGTTTTCATTAATCCCTCTTCCAGCGTAACCTTAGGCTGGAAACTTAGAACGGCGCCTGAACGGGTCAAGTCTGGAATACGCACGGGCATATCCTCGTACCCAGGGCCATACGCTTCCTGGTAATGTTTGAACTGAGTCAAGGAATCTGAACCTGTCAACTGCACGACCAAGCGAGCTAATTCCAAGATGGTCGTTGGGCTGTTCGACCCGATATTAAATGCCAGTCCGTCCGCTTCTTTTCGCATCGCGCTTATCGTCCCGCAAACCGTATCATCCACGTAGGTGAAGCACCGTGACTGTGAACCGTCCCCATATACCTCAAGAGGCAATCCCAGCAGTGCTGAACGAATAAACCGTGGTACAACCATGCCGTATTGGGAGTTCGTCTGAGCGGGACCGTAAGCATTAAAATATCTTAGCACGGTAACCCGAAGCCCCTTCTGTGCATATCCGAAGCACATATGCTCATCTAGGGACTTAGCCGTAGCATAACACCAGCGGTGAACGGAGGGTGCACCGTATACCCGGTCAGATGTCTCCGAGAAGGGAACCAATGTGTTCTTCCCATAGATTTCGGATGTGGACGCAAAAACCACTTTTATATCACGGGGATAGGCAAGCTCCAGCACGTTGCGTGTACCATCGATATTCCCTTCGATGACCTTAAGCGGGTTGTCGACTGTATTCTTAACTCCGAGTACTGCTGCCATGTGGTATACGACTTCTACCTGATCCATCCAGTGTTTAAGTTCATGACGATTCAGTACCGATTCCTGAATAAACGTGTGCCTTCCATGAGATAACACATCCTGCAAAAAATGCGTGCGTCCTGTAGACAGATCATCCATGCTCACCACGTTATGCCCCTGAGCTAGCAATGCCCGAACAAGATTAGAGCCGATAAAGCCTGCTCCTCCCGTTACTAGTACTTTCAATCCAATCACCTCTGCTTGGTCGATTACAGTAAAATAATATTGGATTTATCGACAATGTCCACCGTTGCATTTCTTGTATCAACAATCAGTCTTGCATGCTTAGCTATCAACTCATACGGCAGCCTTGAGTGATCCGTTAAAATCAATATACAGTCCTGCTTCTTGACATTTCTTAATGTTAACTCCGTACGTTTGAGCTTTCGGCCTGCGATCTCAATCTCTTTGAAATAAGGATCGAAGTAGCTCACATTCGCTCCTTTGCTAATTAAGCATTGGATTACCTCAAGTGCCTTGGATTCACGAAGATCATTAATATCCTTCTTATAAGCCACACCGACTACCATAATGCTGCTTTGTGCAAGTGGGAGTGGGAGGAGGGATTTTTCCGTCCTAGAAACGACGTACCCTGGCATTTTCTCATTCACTTGGTGGCTAAACTCGATAAAAGGCAAATCAACATCGTACTGTTTCGCTTTCCAAACCAGATACATCGGATCTATGGGTATACAATGTCCTCCGACGCCCGGTCCTGGATAATAAGGCATAAATCCGTACGGCTTGGTGCTGGCCGCTTGAATGACTTCCCACAAGTTGATGCTCATCGCTTCACAAACCTTGAGCAGATCGTTCATTAACGAAATATTAACGAAACGCTGATAGTTCTCAATCAACTTGGTCATTTCTGCTGTTCGGGCATTTGATACTGTAATAACCTGATCAAAAACACCTTCGTAAACTTGCTTAGCATATTCAGTGCACGTATTCGTTACGCCTCCAACCACCTTAGGAACCTCTGAAAGCTTATACCGTATTTGCCCAGGGTCGATTCGCTCTGGAGAAAAAGCCAAATATACTTCTACCCCAACCTTCCAACCGCCGCCTTCGATCAATGTCTTCAGGTCTTCTTCTGTAGTACCGGGATAAGTAGAACTTTCTAAAACGATCAACTGTCCTTTTCGTAAGTAAGGGACCACCTGCTTAACCGCAGTTAGGACGAAAGAAAGATCCGGATTGGCTTCTTCATCGAGCGGTGTTGGTACACATAAGAGGATACTGTCCGCTTCCCGAATCACCTCAAACGAACTTCCAACATGAAAGCGTCCGGTACCGAACATCTCCTTTATCTCCTGACGTGTAAGATCTGATAAATAGGTCTGCATATTGATCAATTTCTTGATTTTGCTTTTATCCGTATCTATGCCATAGACTTTATGTCCCTTCTCCAAAAAAAGTTTGGCAAGCGGCAACCCTACGTAGCCGAGTCCGACAACGGCAATGTTTTGTAGATGGCTGGAGGGCATATATAAATATCCCCTTTCTATTGTTCCTGTCAACATCATACGTAGCTATATAAGTCATAGTCATGGTTGAGAGCCTGTTTTCTAAGAAACAGGGTAATATCCTGGCCCAAATTATTTAAATTCGGGTGAATGTCCCTATCAGCAGAACAGTAAGAACATAAACATATAAGAACTTCAAACTAGAAAGGAAGTTTTTCATGAGAATTCTCCTTGCTACCTATTGGGGGCTTCCTTCTGTGGGTGAGTTAGAAAAATACGTTCATCAATTAAAGCAGGGATTGGAAGCTCAGGGGCACGAGGTGGATATTTTCAGTCAAATGCCAGACGGCTCGGGTTACCAAATGTTAAACAAAGGCGGGGTTCTGAAAAAAAGTCAGCTGTACCCCATTATTTCAGCACAAGCCGATATCTATTTTGCAAAATATATTCCAGATACTGATAGTGGGATTAAACAAATGGAAATCTAAAAATTTTGTTATGAGGCTGCTGCTGCCTATTTCCGTCCATCTAGATACGACATCATTCATACGCAGGATATATTTGCATCCCGGGCATTTGCTCGAATTGGACATCCGCACCCCATCCAAATTGCCACTATCCATGGCTGTTACTCTACAGAAAGCCTAGCCCGCCTACTGGAACAGGGTCTCTTCAACGATCAGTATAAACAGACACCGATTTGGCATTATTTCGGATTCATTGAGCACCTCGGCCTCATGCGGAATGCAGAAACCATCATGCCTACGCAATGGCTTAAATCCATCATGTCCCAAGATTTTCATATCCCAGCGGATAAAATGACGGTTGTTCCCAGCGGCATGGATATCAAAGCGTTTAAGCAAGACATGGAGAAGCCCACCGATACTCCGGACGCCACGGGGAAGAAAGTGATTATCTGCACGTCTCGCTTCGACCCAGTGAAGGGCCATGTCCACTTGCTTCATGCATTAGCACTGCTAAAGATGGAACGCTCTCAAAACGATTGGGTGTGCTGGCTAGTCGGTGCTGGTCAGGTGGAAGGGAAAATGAGGGAACTAGTGGTAAACCTTGGTCTGCAGGATGAGGTGATATTCTTTGGAGAACGCCATGATGTCCCGGCGCTGCTCAAGAAGGCAGATCTATTCGTGTTGCCAAGCTTGCAAGATAATCATCCCTTTGCAATCATGGAAGCCCATGTTGCCGAAAAGTAGGTGATCGTATCGAATGCCGGAGGCATTCCTGAGATGATCATCGATGGGCAAACGGGACTTATCTGTCCTGCAGGCGACGCACAGCTACTGTTCCTCCAAATAAATACGGCTCTTAATGATGAAGGTTTATGCCGGCACCTGAGCGAGCAGTCGAAACAGTGGGGAAGTCATCACTGGTCCCTTCCTGTCATGACGGAAAGAACAATGGCCGTGTATAACCAAGCCTTTGATAAAAGGAAAGCGGAGGTGAGAGAAAGATGGACCAGACCAAGAAGAAAAAACTCGTCGGTACCAAAAAGAAAAAGATAGTTAGCAACAGGAAGAAGACTCGGCCTGGACGCCAGCAGCACCCAAGCTTATCCATGAACCATTATATTCGCTTCTTCCTTCCTCCGCGCAAATCCGAACGGTTATCTGTAAATCGTAAAATGTGGAACCGAATTGCCCTTGAGTTGCCTCGCGACTGTCGCCAACCGGATATCGATATCGTCAACTTTTTAGCCCGTTACCAAAATTAAAAGATAAATAGGGCTAACTTAACAGCCGTTGAACCTTAGAGGGCCTAATTCGTTTAAGAATTAGGCCTTTCGGCTGTGCTGCTCATTGCGACCTATCTTCTCCCATTCTTCTGACTACTCTATTTCCTTATCCATAGGCAAATACGATTCCATCTTACGCACAACCTCAACATCCGGCATCATATAGGCTTGGGGGAGGGCAGAATGAATGATGTCCCATGCACTCTCTTCCTCATTAATTTCTCCCTCAAAACGCGGAAGGTGGAAGATCCTGTTATTCAACCCTTTGGAAACGACAGGAACTCGGAAGTCTCTGCGTCGCTTCCGCTTGGCAATTCCTTTTGACCGACGGGATTTCTTGCCGATGCTGGCCTTTGACAACCGCTGTTTAGTGATGCCACTCTTATGATGCCGTCTCGCTTTTTTGGGGACGAGAATCTTGTGAATCCTCCTCCTCTTGGTCTTTTTCTTGCCGACTGGGTGGCGTGATTTTTTCGCTATCAATTTCACATGCCCTCACCTCGCCGATTATGGTGCTGTGCCGATTCATAGACCGAAGAAACCTGTGCCATCATCGTATCAAGGGACCACCGATGTTTTCCCCAACTCTGGGCTTGATTCGACAACCGGTCACAGATCGCTTGGTCGTTCAGAACGCTACGCAAATGCTGATACAATTGTTCGTCATCTCCCACTGGGAATACCAGCCCATTCTCATTATGCTTAACCATTTCTGGCATACCGCCTGCATCTGAAACAATGACAGTTTTACCGGCCACCTGAGCCTCCATGACGGCGAATGGGTGATTATCCTGTAGGCTAGGCAGCACGAACACATCCGCCTGCTTGAGTAGTGCCGGTACATCGCTTCGTAAACCATGAAATACTATATGCTCCTCAATGCCATGTACCTTCGTCAGCTCCCGCAGTTCAAAATCCCGACCCCCGTCTCCAACCAGCCAACATACCCAATCACTGCGTTCCCGTTTCAGTTTTGCAAGCGCACGAATCAAATATATGTGTCCTTTCACTACATCGAATCGGGCCGGACAGATGATCACTTTCCGGTCCGGTGGATGGCACACTTCCGTATAGGCATTCATTCGCTGAATAAATTCTCCAATATTAAAGCCGTTGGGTACAATCGACACCCTTCCCTC
>JACMJI010000085.1 GCA_014380705.1 Gorillibacterium sp.
CAACATTATCCTAGAATCCAACAAGTTTTTCCCTTATGCTCGATATCTTTCTGTGAATTATTCAATGGAGAAAGTATGAGAGATTCTGTCTCCATTGAAGTAAGGCAAGGTCAGGCAGGGTTTGCTCATTATCCATAGCTTCCATAAAAAAACAAAGCGCTCTCAAGAAGGAATGTATATTCCTTCTTGAGAGCACCGTAACTCACAACCTCATTCTATCCTATCCCAAGACTTCAATCTTTATACATAGCCAGAGTCCCCCACCGAAGTCCTTACGTTCAGATTTAGCTGAAAGAATTCACTCTACATGATTTTCTCACCTATTCTAATGATTCAATGACTGGCGCCGTAAAGACTACAGGTGATTCAATAATCTCTGTAGGCAAACCCATTATGTTAAGCAAATCGATAAATACCTTGGGATCCAATTCTTCTACATTCACCATATGCTTCACGTCCCAGTCGCCACGAGCGACCAAAATTGCTGCCACCACTGGTGGAACCCCTGCCGTATAGCTTATGGCCTGAGACTCCACTTCCTCGTAGCACTCAGCATGATCGCAAGTATTATAGATGAAAATGTCCCGTTGTTTATTGTCTTTAGTTCCCCGAATATAATTGCCGATACAAGTTTTACCAGTGTAGCCAGGAGCCAATGAGGATGGGTCTGGTAATAAAGCCTTTAATATTTTAAGCGGTGCAATTTCCATACCTTCCGCGATTTCCACAGGTTTTTCCGAGGTAAGGCCGATATTGGTCAAAACGGAAAATACATTCAAATAATGATCGCCAAATCCCATCCAAAAACGAATAGAATTTGCATCAATATTCTTAGACAGAGAATGTATCTCATCATGCCCTGTCAGATATACGGGACATTTTCCTACCACCGGAAAATCATAATCTACTCTTATGGAGTGAACGTCTTGCAACACCCATTTGCGGTCAATCCAAGTCCATACTTTCTTAAATTCTCTAAAATTAATCTCTGGGTCAAAGTTAGTGGCAAAATATTTACCATGACTGCCGGCGTTAACATCTAGTATATCAATAGTATCAATAGTATCGAAGTAATCTTTTTGTGCTAACGCACACCAGGCATTAACTACACCAGGATCAAAGCCGATACCTAGAATTGCGGTAATCCCCTTCTCAGCGCACCGATCCTTGCGCTTCCACTCGTAATTGGCATACCAAGGTGGGTTTTCACAAACCTTGTCAGGTTCTTCATGGATGGCTGTATCCAAATATACTGCACCGGTTTCAATACAAGCCTCCAACACCGACATGTTAATATAAGACTGACCTACATTGATGACAATTTCTGACTGAGTATCTTTAATTACATCAATCAAAGATGGGATATCCAGAGCATCCACTTCTCGTGAATACAATTTTTTCGACGGATCCTTCAAATGTTTTTTCCGCAGTACGCTTTCAATGATTACCTCACATTTTTGCTGGGTACGAGAAGCGATGCAGATATCCCCCAAAACATCATTGTTCATC
>JACMJI010000086.1 GCA_014380705.1 Gorillibacterium sp.
TCAGTCATGCCCAGGTTCAATTCCTGGATCCCCAGCCTTTTTATGAGACTTTAGCTCAGATGGTAGAGCACCTGACTTTTAATCAGGGTGTCGAAGGTTCGAATCCTTCATGTCTCACCACTTTTCAATTGCAAAATATCTAACTATGATGTATAATACTTTAGGTAATGTGTAATTTGAGAATTCATCCTAATGCGCGCGTATGGCGGAATTGGCAGACGCACCAGACTTAGGATCTGGCGGGCAACCGTGGGGGTTCAAGTCCCTCTACGCGCACTAGAGAACGAAAGAACGAAAACCTTTGGACTTCAAGGGTTTTCGTTCTTTTTTATTTCCAATGGATTTATAATTACAGCTGTGTTCAAGGAATAGCTCTAATAAAGCGAAGGAGGTCTTCATGCATGAAAGCCATTACCATTATCCAGCCTTGGGCCACGCTCATTGCTTTAGGTGAAAAAAGATTTGAAACACGTAGTTGTTCGACTAAGTATAGAGGATTGCTGGCGATCCATGCAGGAAAAAAGCTAGACAGGGAAGCATGCATGAGGGAGCCGCTGAAGTCAGTGCTTTTGAGCCATGGATATACTTCAGGTAACCTGCCCACGGGTGCTGTCGTTGCTGTGGTTCGTCTGGATGAATGTTGGTCCGTCTCCCGTTGCTTAAGAGGAGGAGTTGTTCTCAAAGTAGATCGTAAAGAAGTAGCGAATGAAAAGTTGATAGGGGAGCAGGAGGAGGCATTTGGGTATTATCATGAATGCCGTTTTGGTAGGGAGCTGGCACTTGTTGAGCAACTATGGAATCCTATCCCAGTAAAGGGTATGCAAAGACTCTGGAACTGGAACGACGATAAAAGGGATTAAACAAAGGGAAAAGCCCGCCAAAGCGACTTTTCCCTTTGTTGATTTTAAACGATTATCAGGATGCATGGAAGTTTGTTAAACCCATTCGACGCTTAACAACAGCTTATGTTTCATTAACGCTAATACGAAATCTGAGTAGTAATCTTTACGCACGATGACCTTGTATTGATGATGTTCATATATGTAGAACATCACATCGGTATAGTCCTTGTTCTCATCAAACGCTTTATGAATTTCTTTTATACCCCTAAGCAAGGGTCCATCATTTAAAATTTGAATCTCAAACTCCGTGTCTGTCCCCATGTCGATTTCATTAATTTTCAAATTCGCTTGGTCAAAACGATACGTTAACTGCATATTCTAATTCCCTCTGTATAGTTACATCAAATATCTGAAATACACATAAAAGCTCGATAGAACGATAGACAACAGCATAAGAGGGAAACCATATTTTAAGTATTGCACAAACTTGATTGGGTGTCCTTCCTTTCCTGACATGCCAGCGACGATGAGGTTCGCACTTGCACCGATCAACGAACCGTTACCGCCTAAACATGCACCAAGGGACAGACTCCACCAGAGTGGCTCTAAGTTATTGATGCCCATTTTACCCATTTCTTGAATCATTGGAATCATGGTAGCTACAAAAGGGATATTGTCTAAGAATGCGGACGCAATAGCACTTAGCCATAGAATAAGTAAGGAGGTTGCTACCAGGTTCCCATCTGTTAGTTCAATAGCTCGTACAGCTAAATTAGCGATTACCCCTGTCTCCACCAGCCCCGATACCAGGACGAATAAACCTACGAAGAAGAAGATCGTCATCCATTCAACCTTAGTAAACGCATGCTCCATCATATGCTCTCCGGTTAGGAGTAAGAGGATAAAAGCGCCTGTTAACGCAACTGTAGCCGATTCCAGGTGAAACGACTGATGAAGAAAAAAACCAAGGATGGTTATACCTAATACGATCAAGCACTTGCGAAGCAATATAGGGTCAGCAATGAGTTCCTTTTCATCCAAGTCCATAATGCTTTTTGTTAGTTCGGGTGTGGTTTGAATCTGTTTGCGAAAAAGCAAAACGAATATAGGGATATAAATAACCATAATCAAAGCCGCAATGGGAGTCAAATTAGTGATAAATGACATAAATGTTAATTCTTTTACAGCACTGCCAATCATAATATTCGGTGGATCCCCAATTAATGTGGCCGTACCACCGACATTAGATGCAATAATTTGGGTAATTAAGAAAGGCATTGGGGGTACACGTAATTGGCGAGTGATACTAAACGTAACGGGTACCATAAGAAGCACCGTTGTTACGTTATCCAAAAAGGCAGAGCCAACGGCAGTAATAAGTGCTAATGCAATCATAATATTGACCGGGTTACCTTTGGATTTCTTAGCTGCCCAAACTGCAATAAATTTGAACAGTCCCGTGTCGGCTGTTATGCTCACGATGACCATCATGCCGATGAGAAGGCCAAGTGTGTTGAAATCAATATGATGTAATGCAGTTTCTTGATCCACAATACCTAGGATGACCATGAGTAGCCCGCCGATCATGGCTATAATCGTACGGTGAACCTTTTCCGAAATAATAAGTGCGTAAATCAATAGAAAAATCCCGATTGCCCAGATTGCTTGCTGCTCCATTCATTCAACCTCCGTTTTAATCTTCTTCTACCTAAGACGTTTACCTAATAATATTGCCAGAATAATAAAAAAACGAACGAATAACTGGAAAA
>JACMJI010000087.1 GCA_014380705.1 Gorillibacterium sp.
TTCAGAAATTTTAACCTCTGAGAAAAGATTAGTAATGCCAGTTATGACTTATCCAGGACTTGCCCTTGTTAACAAGAACATCATGGATGTTATAACAAATGGAGCAAATCAAGCAGAATGTATCGAAGCACTTGCGCTAAAATATCCCACAGCAGCAGCTGTTACTATAATGGATCTTTCTGTTGAAGCTGAAGCTTTTGGTAGTCCTGTAAGATTTACCGATAATGAAGTACCAGCAGTTACAGCACCTATTGTATGTGATGAAGCAACAGCAGAAGCATTAAGGGTACCTAAAGTTGGCGAAGCACGTACCAACGTTTATATTAAAGCAGCAGAATTAGTTGCAAACCATGTAACGGATCGTCCAACCTTCGGTGGAGCTATAGGACCTTTCTCACTTGCTGGAAGACTTTTTGATATGACAGAAATCATGATTCAAGCTATGCTTGAGCCTGATATGGTTCATATAGTTCTAGATAAATGTACAGAGTTTCTAATAGAATATGTTGGAGCCATAAAAGCAGCGGGAGCTAACGGTATCATACTTGCAGAACCTGCTGCTGGATTACTTTCACCTGAAATGTGTCAAGAGTTCTCGTCCTCTTACGTTAAAAAAATTGTTGATGCCGTTCAAGAAGAGGAATTTATGGTGATTCTCCATAATTGTGGGAATACGGAAAAGCTTGTTTCTTCAATGGTCTCAACAGGAGCTATGGGTCTTCACTATGGGAATGCTGTAGATATGGCAGATATATTGCCACAAGTACCTGCAGATCGCATTGCTTTTGGTAATATTGATCCAGCTAGAACCTTTAAGAATGGTACTGTTGAAGAAATGAAGATACTAACGATGCAATTACTAGAAAAAACAGCAAGTTATAAAAACTTTGTATTATCATCTGGTTGTGATGTACCTCCAGATACTTCCCTTGAGAATGTGGATGCATTCTTCGAGACCCTTGAACAATTTAATCAAAGCAAATAATTATCTTTAACATTTTTTCTGCATATTAATAATCCAGTAGTGTTTCTCCTCTGTAATAGAGAAGAGAAACGCTACTGGATTTTATGTTTTCGAATACTAGAAACAATTATCTGCGAAATCATCAGGCTTGTGGCATACGTCGACGATACCAATCTGGGAGGATTCGCCGTCCAATCGCCCAAGGGAAGCTTGATCGTTAAAAATGAAATAATGAGTTCCTACGAGCTCCTTGATTTCATTGGCTTGGCACGGCAAAGCCAGGCTGGACAATTCACCATCGGGTATAATATTCACGCTTAAAACCTCCATAATCGTATTAAATGCGCTTTCAATATAACACTATTAAAACTTTTATACATCAAAGTAATCTTGTTCAAAATGCTAAAATAGTTGGGATTTATGGAGGTGTGGTATAATGATGGTGCGCATTCTCACACTTATGCTGCTAGCAGCAACAATTAACATAACTCAAGAGGAGGAAAATTAAAAATGCACACTCGTATTCGACCGCCTGCAGTTCCCTTAGTGACGATAGATCCATATTTCAGTGTCTGGTCAATGGCAGATCATCTTACTGACGATTTTACGAGACATTGGACGGGTAAACGAAATGCAATGACGGGTTTGATAAGAATTGACGGAGTTCCGTGGCGGTTTGTAGGTCTTGTAGAGCCGAATGTCGAAAATTATTACACTGAACCGAAGGCCATGACACAAAAGGATTTTCAATTATCAGCTCTTTCTAGCACATATTATTATGAAGAGTCAGGAATCGGCTTGAAGGTTAGTTTTACAAGTCCTCTGCTCATAGATGATCTGAATCTCTTATCAAGACCTGCATCTTATATTTCGCTCGCTGTTCATTCAGTAGATGGTAAGCCCCACAGTGTTCAAATTTACTTTGATGTTACAGGTGAATGGTGTGTGAATTCTAGTGATCAGAAGGTCGTTTGGCAAAAAAGTGAGGTTGGAGAGCTTGCTGTTCTGCAAATGAGTCATAATGAGCAGAATGTATTAAATCAATCAGGAGATGATGTTCGAATTGATTGGGGTCAATTTTATTTGGCTGTGAGAGGTTCTCTCCATACCCATACACATATAGACTCTGCAGCAATTAGAAAAGATTTTGTAAGAAAAGGTGAAATTAAACCGACAACGGGATGGATAATGCCTCAAGCGGTAATGGACAAAACGCCTGTAATGGCATGTATTTTTAATATCGGAGAAGTGGGCGTTGCAGAAATCTCAAATGTTATTGTTCTGGCATATGATGATGTTTATGCCATTGAATATTTCGGTGAAAAACTTCAAGCTTATTGGAAAAGAAAGAGTATATCGACTTTTCAGATGATATCTGATGCGTATGCGGAATATCCTGAAATTATGAAGCGATGTGCTGCTTTTGACCAGCAGCTTTTAGAGGAAGGGGTTCGAGCTGGGGGAGAGAAGTACGCTGATCTCCTGGTATTAGCTTATCGGCAAGCAATTGCATCGCATAAGTTAGTGGAGGATTTGGACGGCAATGTTTTGTTTATGTCCAAAGAATGTTATAGCAATGGCTGTATAGCAACGGTTGATGTGAGTTACCCCTCCATCCCGCTGTTCTTGCTATATAATCCTGAGTTGGTTAAGGCAATGATGAGACCCATCTTTAAATATGCAGCAAGCGAGGCCTGGGTGTTTGAATTTGCTCCCCATGATGTTGGTCAATACCCGCTTGCTAATGGTCAGACTTATTCTGAAAATGCTAGAGAAGGGCAAATGCCGATTGAAGAGTGCGGAAATATGTTGATTATGACAGCTGCAGCTTGTTTGGCGGATAACGATGTGAGCTTTGCCAAAGAGCACTGGGAGCTTTTATCCATCTGGGCGGACTATTTGTGTGAGTATGGATTGGATCCTGAAAATCAGTTATGTACGGATGATTTTGCTGGTCACTTAGCGAGAAACGCTAATTTATCTGTAAAGGCGATTATGGGTATCACGAGTTACTCTCTCCTTCTGGGCATGTTGGACCATTCTGCTGAAGCGGAAAGTTATAAGATAGTGGCTCAGGATATGGCTATAAGGTGGGCAGAAATGGCAGAA
>JACMJI010000088.1 GCA_014380705.1 Gorillibacterium sp.
AAAGTCACCGAAAGCGCCAGCATTATATTTATCTCGACAGAGGACAGTGCTTGGATAGTAATAGCTCGTTTCACCTGTCATGTAAATTAATCCTGATTTTGAAACCTCATTAGTAATTTGAAAAATTTCATCTAAGGTTTGCGCCATAGGGACAGCACAGTACACATGCTTGCCAGCTCGGAGCGCCTGCAAAGTCTGAGGACCATGCAGATGGCGTTGCGTGAAAATGGCGACTGCATCCACATCGGTGTTGAGAATTTCTTCTAAGGTTGAATAAGTTTTTTTAATTCCAAAAGATTTAGCGAATCTCTCTCTACGCTCGGGCACTACCTCAGCAAGAACAACTTCGTCCACAAAGGGGTGTGCTTGTATCAAGGGGATAAAGCATTTAGCAAATTGCCCTGCGCCTACAACTCCGACTTTAAAGCCCATTTAAAATCCCTCACTCACTTTTATTATTGTTTATATGTGTTCCATTGTAACAATTTTAAAAGCAAGCGTATTTAGACCATAGTACTAAATTGGTTTCCAATAGTCCGAAATATTAGCTGATAAAGGCTGATAAGTGTATTGTGCAATAGGTTAATCAAATTCTCTATGTTCAAACCTCTACTTTTTGGGTATATTATTCCATATATATCATCAGAGAGGATTAGATAAAAGTGATCTGGAGTCAAAATAGCAATCCCATGGTTCATTTATGGATTACATCATTAATGGCATTATTACCTTTAGCCTTTTTTTCTTGGGCTCTCGTCGTCAGAAAAATGCCTTCTTGGAAGGCCGCACTTTACACACTGCTGATCGTAATATTGATTGCATTAGGCATTTACGGAATGCCTGCTCCAATGGTGGTCATGGCATCTGTAAGCGGTTCTTTCTATGGAATATTCCCCATTATGTGGATCGTGCTGCCTGCTGTTTTTTTATACAAATTAACCGTATCTTCGGGGCAATTCACGACCATCCGACACTCGATCTCGATGTTGACGGACGATCCGAGACTACAAGCACTGCTCGTGGCTTTCGCTTTCGGAAGTTTCCTCGAGGGAGCCGCCGGTTTCGGTACTCCAGTAGCTATTGGAGCCTCTATATTAGCCGGTCTCGGCTTCCATCCTCTCCAGGCTGCAGCTGCATGCCTGATTGCAAATGTGGCATCCGTTGCCTATGGTGGACTGGGTGTCCCAATTATCGCTCTTGAAGGAACGACAGGCATTTCATCACAACAGATAACAGGTACGATTGCTTGGCTGCTTCCGGTAGTCTCCTTAATTGTCCCTTACTATATGATCGTTCTGCTCTCCGGTTTTAGAAAAGCGAAAGAAATCCTGCCTGCCATCCTAGTTGTGTCGGTATCTTATACGGCAACACAAACCGTAACGGCTATTTATCTGGGTCCGCAGCTTCCGGATATATTGGCCGCTTTTGCAGCGGGAATAAGTCTGATTGTTTACATACGGATGCATAGCAGGGTTGAGAATATCTCTAAGTATGCTAAAGAAGCTGATACTACCCCTGAGAATATTAATGATCATCCTTCGGGTTTGCAAATATTAAGAGCCTGGTCACCTTATCTGCTGATGACCTTGTTAATCGTAATTTGGGGGTTACCTGGTATCAAAACCGCTCTGGTTGGCGCCTACTATGGCAATAACCCCCTGTTGAGCGCATTAAATGTATGTGGAAGTATCTTAAGTTTCAAAATACCGGTACCTTTCATGCATGAACAAATCATGAGTCAAGGTAAGCTATTAGCCGTTTTTTGGAAGTGGGATTTGCTGGGAGCGAGTGGAACCGCAATCCTCTTTACAACCATTCTCACAAAATGGATATTCCGAATTTCATGGAAAAGCTGGGCGGAAACAGGTTATCAAACGCTTCGTGAAATGCGTTATTCCATTCTAGCTATCGTTACCATCAGCGCTTTCGCCTATGTGACCAACTACTCGGGTATGATTCGTTCCATTGGGGAGTTATTGGCCCAGAGTGGAGGGTTGTTTCCGCTAGTTTCTCCTCTTATTGGATGGATTGGGGTATTTATTAC
>JACMJI010000089.1 GCA_014380705.1 Gorillibacterium sp.
CTTGATCATATTCTGGATACCATTGGTAACCACATTGATCAAAACGCTGCGGAAGGTTTGATTTACCAGCTTCAAGAGGGTGATTTCATAACAAGGCAGGAAGCTAATTTGATGAAAGCCGCAATGTCTCGGGATATCTTAATACTTAAGCTTCCGCTGTGGGATGAGATTCGTGCTCGATTACTTAAGGCTATGTTATTGTCACTGCTTAGTCAATGATAAGGAGATAAGGAGGGTTGTCATGTTGTGTCAGGAATGCGGGAAACGCCCGTCATCCCTTCATTTTACAAAGATTGTGAACGCAGAGAAGACGGAATATCATCTCTGCGAATCCTGTGCTAGGGATAAGGGGGAGATGATCCCCGGAACAACAAATGGCTTTTCCATTCACAATCTGCTTTCGGGACTTCTAAACAGTGATTCAACAGTTAAAATACCTGGATCGACAGGAAGGCCACAAGAGGTTCGTTGTAAGGAATGCGGGCTGACGTATACCCAATTTAGTAAATTAGGCAGATTTGGTTGTAGTTATTGCTACACAGCGTTTAGCGATAGACTGGATCCCTTATTCAAAAGAGTACATGGCGGCGTTTGCCACACGGGCAAGGTACCAAAACGCTCCGGAATGATTGTACAGCGAAAACGGGAGTTAGAGGGCTTAAAGAAAGAGCTATCATCGTATATTGACAGAGAAGAATTCGAGCAGGCTGCTAATATCCGTGATCAAATTCGTGAACTAGAGAAAAGGATGTCCGATTAATGAAGGGGTTGCGATAAATGAGTTTGGGGCGGTTTACCGAACAACCATTAAGCGAATGGATGAAACAGGAAGCACCAGACTGTGACATTGTCATTTCAAGTCGGATTCGACTGGCCCGCAACCTGCGAGGATTTCCTTTTCCCATGCTGGCAACAAGTGAGCAGTCTGGGGAGTTGATGGAGAGGGCGCGAATCATGATAGATGATGAGGACCTCCTATCCATCAGTGAGTTTTCATTGATTCTTTTATCTGAGATCAGTGAATTAGAGAAACGAGTTCTGGTTGAAAAGCATTTAATCAGTCCTAACCTAGCTAATGAATCCCGTAATGGTGCTGTTATTCTCAATAAGCATGAGTCCATAAGTATTATGGTCAACGAAGAGGATCACTTGCGGTTTCAATGCCTGACACCAGGATTTCAAATTCGTGAAGCTTGGGATATGGCGAATCAGATTGACGATATTTTTGAAAGTAAATTAAATTATGCATTTGAGGAAAAAAGAGGATTTCTAACCAGTTGTCCAACTAATGTTGGAACCGGTCTTCGTGCATCCGTAATGATTCATTTGCCTGCATTAGTGATGACACAACAGATTAGTCGCATTTTATCAGCAATCACTCAGGTTGGGCTTGCTGTGCGAGGCATTTATGGTGAAGGCAGCGAGGTTTCCGGAAATCTTTTTCAAATATCGAACCAGATCACCCTCGGCCAATCCGAAGAAGAAATCATTGACAACTTGTATGGTGTCGTGCGGCAGATCATCGAGCATGAACGTGCAGCGCGTAATCAGCTTTTGGTAGAATCTAAACATCGGTTGGCGGATCGGGTCCATCGATCTTTTGGGATATTGTCTCATGCGGTCATTTTGGATTCAAAGGAATCGATGCAGCGTTTATCAGACGTTCGCCTCGGCATCGACATGGGACTGATCAAAGGGCTGCAACCCATCACCGTTAACGAACTTTTGGTTATGACACAGACTGGCTTCTTGCAAAAATATGCAGGAGAAATGCTCACATCAGAACACCGGGACATCCGGCGAGCTGAGCTGATCCGCAATCGTTTTGCACAGGAGACCAGCACTGTTGAATAGTATTATATTTTGAATTTATTGTGGAGGTGCCATCAATGATGTTTGGAAGATTCACAGAACGAGCACAAAAAGTGCTAGCATTAGCGCAGGAAGAAGCTGTCCGTCTGGGACATAACAACATTGGAACGGAACATATTCTACTCGGTCTTATACGGGAGGGAGATGGGATTGCCGCAAAGGCCCTTCTCGCACTTGGACTCGGACTTGAGAAAATTCAAGATGAGGTTGAATCGCTTATTGGTCGTGGTCAGGAACAGCCGACTAATATTGCCTACACGCCCCGCGCAAAGAAAGTCATAGAGCTATCTATGGACGAAGCCCGTAAGCTTGGTCATACGTATGTAGGTACGGAGCATATCCTTCTCGGTCTGATTCGTGAAGGCGAAGGGGTTGCTGCGAGAGTATTAAACAACCTCGGAATTTCGCTTAACAAGGCACGTCAGCAAGTATTGCAACTCCTTGGAAGCAGCGAGGCTGTATCCTCGAATCATGGAGCGCCAGCGAATGTTAACACACCAACACTAGATGGTTTAGCACGTGACTTAACGGCCTCTGCTAAAGAGGGCAATGTTGATCCTGTTATCGGCCGCAGCAAAGAAATCGAGCGTGTTATTCAGGTGCTCAGCCGTCGTACGAAGAACAACCCTGTGCTTATTGGTGAGCCCGGTGTTGGTAAAACTGCTATTGCCGAAGGCTTGGCACAACGAATCGTCGATAACGAGATTCCTGAAACATTACGCGATAAGCGTGTCATGACACTGGATATGGGCTCGGTTGTAGCAGGTACCAAATATCGTGGTGAATTTGAAGATCGACTGAAGAAAATTATGGACGAAATTCGTCAAGCCGGGAATATTATCTTGTTCATTGATGAATTGCATACGTTGATTGGTGCTGGCGGTGCTGAGGGTGCGATTGATGCCTCCAACATTCTTAAGCCCTCTCTTGCTCGGGGAGAGCTTCAGTGCATAGGTGCAACTACATTTGATGAGTATCGCAAATATATTGAGAAGGATGCTGCTTTGGAGCGTCGCTTCCAGCCTATAACCGTTGCTGAGCCTACGACAGATGAAGCAATCCTCATTCTATATGGACTGCGTGACCGTTATGAGGCTCATCACCGGGTAAAGATTACTGATGAAGCCATTGCCCAAGCGGTAAAACTGTCTGATCGTTATATCCCAGATCGCTTTTTACCGGATAAAGCTATTGATTTGATCGATGAAGCTGGGTCCAAGGTGCGTTTGCGCTCTTATACGACTCCTCCTCAGCTTAAGGAACTGGAAAGTAAACTGGAGGATATCCGTAAAGAAAAGGATGCTGCTGTTCAAAGTCAAGAGTTTGAGAAGGCTGCTTCCTTGCGCGATACGGAACAGAAGCTTAAAGAAGAGTTAGAGGAAACTCGCAATGATTGGAAGGGTACGCAAGGTCGAACGGATTCAGAGGTAACTCCTGAGGATATTGCTGACGTTGTAGCTAGTTGGACGGGGATTCCAGTTCGTAAGCTTGCAGGAGAGGAAACCGAGCGTCTACTCCAAATGGAAAGCATTCTTCATCAGCGTGTAATTGGTCAGGATGAAGCTGTCAAATCGGTCAGTCGCGCGATCCGCCGTGCTCGTGCTGGGCTTAAGGATGCAAAACGTCCGATCGGCTCCTTCATTTTCCTCGGGCCAACAGGTGTTGGCAAAACGGAGCTTGCCCGTGCCATGGCTGAAGCAATGTTTGGTGATGAGAATGCAGTCATCCGCATCGACATGTCTGAATATATGGAGAAACATTCTACCTCAAGGCTAGTCGGAGCGCCCCCAGGTTATGTAGGCTATGAAGAGGGCGGTCAATTGACGGAGAAGGTTCGCCGTAAACCCTATTCCGTTATCTTACTTGATGAAGTGGAGAAGGCTCATCCAGAGGTGTTTAATATTCTCCTGCAAGTATTGGAAGATGGGCGTCTGACGGATTCTAAAGGCCGTACAGTGGACTTCCGAAATACGCTGATTATCATGACCTCAAATGTTGGGGCAGACCAAATAAAGCGTAACTCTACTTTAGGCTTTACAGCTACAGCAGAGGCTAGCCGGGAATACACGAACATGAAGGGGAAGGTAATGTCAGAGTTGAAGAAAAGCTTTCGGCCCGAATTCCTTAACCGTATTGATGAGATTATTGTGTTCCACAACCTTGAGCAAGCACATATTCAGGAGATCGTTACCCTTATGGCTGAAGAATTACGGAAACGCCTGAAGGAGCATGAGGTTGACTTTACTCTAACGGAAGAAGCAAAGCTGTTCTTGGCGAAGGAAGGATTCGACCCCGCTTTCGGGGCCAGACCTTTACGTCGGGCAATCCAAAAGCATATTGAGGATCGACTCTCTGAGGAACTCCTGCGTGGTAATATTTCTAAAGGGGACCAACTTACGATTGATGTAAAAGAAGGCCAACTGGACGTTGTTCGCAACACTTAATCTCCTCACCCATAGCTATTCTTAGAAAACCCCTGCAACGGATACGGTCCTACTTCTGGTTAAGAGAAGAGTCGTGTTACCGCTGCGGGGGTTTTTTTCTCTCTATCTTTGATTCTGATTCCGCATCGTAAACACCTTAACATGGACTTGTCATATATCTACCTCTTTTCTAGGTTAAAGCATGAGTCAAGGGTTTCCATGACGTCTGTAAAATGGTACACTTTTTGTTAACGAATGGGGTCCGCCTCAAATCCATATACCGATGTGGACAGGAGAAATAAATGGCCAAAACAAAAACAAAATTTATATGCCAGGATTGCGGCTATGAGTCACCTAAATGGCTCGGAAAGTGTCCGGGCTGCGAATCTTGGAACAGTTTTCTCGAAGAAGCCGAAACACCGATAAAGACGCAAGGTATCGGACTCTCCGTACAGCGCATGCATGAGAAAGCTGTTTCCATTACAGAAATCGAGAGTACTCAGGATGCTCGAGTTCGTACCGGTAATCAAGAGCTAGATCGTGTGCTGGGTGGGGGTATCGTTCCCGGTTCGCTTATTCTTGTTGGTGGAGATCCGGGAATTGGTAAATCAACACTATTGCTGCAAACCTCTCATTCTTTAGCGAAGCTTGGACTGAGGGTACTTTATATATCAGGTGAAGAATCGGCCGTACAAACCAAGCTGCGAGCGGACCGCTTGGGTGCACTTTCATCACAGCTTTATGTGCTTTGTGAAACGAACTTGGAGCGTGTGGATGAGGCGATTGAGAAAGTGGGTCCTGACTTTGTTGTAATCGACTCAATCCAGACCGTATTCCATCCCGGTGTATCATCAGCTCCTGGTAGTGTATCACAGGTTCGTGAATGCACCTCACATTTTATGCGATTGGCCAAAACGCGGGGAATAGCGATTGTTCTTGTCGGTCATGTAACGAAAGAGGGAGCTATAGCTGGACCGCGTCTGCTGGAGCATATGGTAGACTGCGTGCTTTATTTTGAAGGAGAACGTCATCATACGTATAGACTTCTTAGGGCGGTTAAGAACCGCTTTGGGTCCACCAATGAAATCGGTATATTTGAGATGAGAGAAGAAGGCTTGATGGAAATCGCCAATCCCTCTGAACTCTTTCTCACGGAACGACCGATTGGTGTGTCTGGATCTACTGTAACCGCTAGTATGGAAGGAACGCGTCCCGTTCTTGTTGAGCTTCAAGCCCTTGTGTCCCCAACAAATTTCTCATCGCCTCGGCGAATGGCTACAGGGTTTGATACCAATCGCTTATCCTTAATTATGGCGGTGCTGGAGAAGCGCATCGGCTTGTTCCTGCAAAATCAAGATGCTTATCTTAACGTAGCAGGCGGCGTGCGATTGGATGAACCAGCTGTTGATTTAGGCGTTGCTGTAAGCATTGCATCAAGCTTTCGGGATAGACCAACAAGACCCGAGGATGTTGTGTTTGGCGAGATTGGACTGACGGGTGAAGTGCGTGGGGTTTCCCGGATTGAACAACGGATTCGGGAAGCAGAGAAATTGGGCTTTAAACGGGTTATAATGCCTGCAAGGAGCTTGAAGGGCTGGACACCATCAGGTAATATTGCCATAGTTGGTGTAAACACTGTGGCCGAAGCCCTTGCTGCCGCACTGGATTAAGAATAAATCAACAGGTGAAATAAAGGGAAACGAGATAGAGGTGAGGGTCTGTATGGCAAAGGAAGATGAAATCAAAAGTAAAATCCTTAAGCTGGTAGCTCCAGGAACCCAATTCCGCGACGGGTTGGAGAATGTGCTCAGAGCAAAAACAGGTGCACTTATTGTTGTTGGCTTCAGCCCTGAGGTGATGGAGCTTGCTGATGGGGGATTTACAATTAATTGTGAGTTTACGCCAAATTTTCTTTATGAGTTGGCAAAGATGGACGGTGCAATCGTCCTCAGCGAGGATGTCAAGAAGATTCATTATGCAAACACACAGCTTAATCCTGATCCGACGATCGTATCCAACGAAACAGGTATTCGTCATCGTACCGCGGAACGGGTAGCGAAACAGACAGGAAAACTTGTGATATCGATTTCGCAAAGAAGGAATATTATTACCTTATATCAAGGCAACCTGAGGTATTACCTTAAGGATATTGGGGTTATCTTAACGAAAGCAAACCAAGCGCTCCAAACCCTTGAAAAATACAAGTCGGTTCTTGATCAGACGTTGACCAACTTGGGAGCGGCAGAATTCGAAGAGGCAGTTACCTATGAGGATGTTGTGCATGCTTTACAACGGGCTGAGATGGTCCTTCGTATAAAGGCTGAAATCCGTCGCTATATTAACGAACTCGGAACGGAAGGCCGCTTGATCAGCATGCAATTAGAAGAAT
The DNA here is from genome assembly GCA_014380705.1 of Gorillibacterium sp. Next base: position 6,685 of record JACMJI010000089.1, read on the forward strand.
TGGTGTACAATAGTGAACATGTATCGGTATTGCTTATTAAAGATTATTGTCGTGAGCTGTCTGAGGAGAAGGCAAAAGAGGTCAGGAATGGCCTTGCTCGCTTATCGGCGGAGGAATTGCTGGATCTCGGTCATATTATTCGTCTACTTGGATATAATGTGACGAACAATATCATGGATGAATCTGTTTCTCCGAGAGGCTACCGTGTATTGAACAAAATCCCTCGACTTCCCTCAATCATTATCTCGAATCTTGTTGAGAAGTTCGAATACTTGCCACAGATCATTTCGGCCTCTATTGAGCAGTTAGACGAAGTCGATGGTATTGGTGAGGTGCGAGCAAGAGCAATTAAAGAGGGACTACGGCGCTTTCAAGAACAAGTATTTATTGACAGGCAAATTTAAAATGTCTACAATTTAAATCAGTGACGCTGATTTTATCCGACGTACCATAGAGGTGGGCGAAGTATGTTCCGAAAAACGGTCCCCAGTATGTTTACGATTCTTAACCTTGCACTCGGGATCGTAGCAATCATACTGGTACTAAACGATGTACCGGTTTTTCCAGATATCGAAAATGCAAATTTGGCTTCAATCATCGTGATAGTCGCGATGTTGATGGATGGGATTGATGGCCGCGTGGCTCGTGCGCTTAATGTCCAAAGCGAATTCGGTAAAGAGCTTGACTCTTTATCCGATATTATTTCCTTTGGCGTGGCACCCGCATTTATTATGTATGTGGTTGCCTTTGGTGAGGTGAATCCACCTACGGCTTGGATTACAACCGCGATTTTCCCCATATGCGGTGCACTTAGGCTAGCGCGTTTCAATGTAATTGAAGGGACTCCAGGATTCTTCATCGGTTTACCAATACCGGCTGCAGGCGTTATTCTGTGTACTCTAGCACTGTTTCACCAAGAGCTCAGTGCCTTTGTTCTTGTGGGGGCCTCGCTGTTACTCTCATTCCTAATGGTCAGTCGCATTAAATACCCTACCTTTAAGAAGGTACGACTAACCAAGATGGCTGCGCTCATTGCACTTGGCTCAGTTGGAATTGCGTTAGTCATAGTCATCCTATTCCCAAATTACTTATCCCGGTTGATCTTCGTACCTCTTGTTATCTATGCGCTCTACGGTACATTCATGGGCTTTAAACGAAAAAGGTAAAGTGCCCACTAAAGATTGTTGCCATTTAAAAAGAAAATGAAAAAAAACCGTCAGAGACTCTGGCGGTTTTTTGTCTCTAGCAGTAAGTATAAATATTAGGTAAGGTTCATTCTGATCCCGCATTGGCAAACAAATTACGACATATTGAAGAAACCAAGGGTAGAGCAGCGTTTGGATTCATCCTCCAAAGCCTTCTGGAGGTCTACACCAAGTAAATTGCATAGAGATGCCATATAGAACAGATTCTTTCCGACTTCGGATGCGACAACTTCAACACAGTTCTCACAGAGATCACCGGACATGTGGGTTTCCAAAAGCCTCTTAGCATCGTCAATCGTCATTTCTGTTGAATATTGCTGTTTACCGGCATGTACCTGTATGCAACCGCATTCCGTAATGGCCTTCGCCACCGACCGTTGGACAGCAGCATTAGACTGCGTAAATTTAGAGAGGACATCAAGTACACTTCGGTGACGGAGTAGTAAATCAGAAACTTGGTCTTGAAACTCTTTCAAGCTGAGGGAGCTCATCTTTTCACCCCAATGCATGGATTGGCTTTAAAGTCATTATAAAGGAATCAGCTTTATAATTCAATTTACAATATTATGGATTCTTGAAGCTTTGACAATGTTTAGTATGAACGATTTTGGATCATAATGGTAAAGCATGGAAACTGAATCTCATTCGGTTCACTTATAAAATTTGCTTTTTTGAAAGGAGAGAAAGTCCTATGAAAAAATCATTACGAATGATTGCCACGCTTGTGGGAGCTTCCATTGGGTATAAGTGGAGTGTAGAGATAGGTTTTGACTTAAGAGCTATTTTTGGGCGTTTATGGCCAAGTGTAGGAGGGCTTTTTGAAATTACACTGACTGTCGGTCTGATGGCACTTGTTGGCTATTTGACAGCTGTGGTTATTGGCAATACGGTTTCGCGGATGTTCTTTCGAACAGATGCCGTGTTAAATGAAATGCCTACTGCCGATTTATTGATTGGAGCTGCAGGTGTGTTGCTTGGACTTATTACCGCAGCGCTTCTATACCCTCTTACTGCTGCTATCAGTTGGAATAACCCCCTGCTGCCGTTGGTTGTCACCGCTATGTTAGGCGTCCTTGGGTACCGCTTGGGACTTGCCAAAAAGGACGAAATTTTCGCTTTTTTTGGACAGCTTCGTTTAGGTAGAGAACAAGAAGATCGATCGGAGCAGTGGGAAGAGCACAAAATTCTCGATACCAGTGTTATTATTGACGGCCGTATTGCCGATATTTGCAAAACGGGTTTTATCGAAGGGACGCTGGTCATTCCCGGTTTTATTCTAGAGGAGCTTCAGCATATTGCGGATTCATCAGATTTATTGAAACGAAATCGTGGACGCAGAGGGCTCGATATTCTAAACAAAATCCAGAAAGAATTAGATGTTAAAGTCCTTATCTACGAAGGGGATTTTGACGAAATTTCAGAGGTGGACAGTAAGCTGGTAAGGCTCGCTAAGGTGCTACGCGGCAAGGTGTTGACCAATGACTTCAATTTGAACAAGGTTTGTGAGCTTCAGGGAGTGTCCGTGCTCAACATCAATGATCTAGCTAATGCCGTTAAGCCTGTGGTGCTGCCTGGCGAGGAGATCGTCGTACAAGTGATTAAGGACGGTAAGGAACATGGGCAGGGTGTAGCCTACCTTGATGATGGTACGATGATTGTAGTAGAAGGCGGTCGTGACTTTATTGGAACCACGATGGAGGCAATGGTAACAAGTGTTCTGCAGACATCAGCCGGGCGAATGATTTTTGCTAAGCCAAAGCTTTTGGAGAAAGCTCAATAGAGTGATTGCCAGATGCGAAGTAAAAGATTACTTGAAAGCGTTAATGGAAGCCGTTCAAAGGCATAAGTGCTTTTGAGCGGCTTTTGTAGTTATAGAATACAATCATTATCAAATGCTTGCCCTCCATCACGAGAGGATGTAGAGAGGTTTTGTCGAAGTAAAGGAGTAAGCGAATGGGTTAGCCATAACTAACGCGGCGTAAATACAGGTAAACCTGCTCATAAACGGACAGGTTGGAGGCTAAGCATGATGAATACGTTTGGAGTCGTAATTGTAGCAGCAGGCAAAGGCTCTCGTATGGGCTCGGTTGAGAGTAAGCAATATTTAAACGTTGCGGGGAAGCCCATCCTGATTCATACGTTAGAGCTTTTTGAGAAACTGCCTCAGGCAGCTTCGGTTGTCCTTGTCGTGAAAGCTGGTGATGAAGAACGCTGCCAGCAATATATTGTTGATTATAACATCACAAAGGTTTCTGCCATTGTTTCTGGAGGTAGTGAACGCCAAGCCTCTGTGCTGCGTGGACTTAAGGCACTTCCTGAACATACCAATTGGGTGCTGGTGCATGATGCCGTACGGCCATTTACCCAACCGGAGCATATTATCGCGTGTTGGCAGCGGGCAAGCGAAACGGGGGCAGCCGTGTTAGCGGTTCCGGTCAAGGATACGATTAAACTCGTTTCCGCATTGGGTCGTATTGAGTCTACCCCGGACAGGAGTCTTTTATGGTCGGTTCAAACCCCTCAGGCTTTTGCCTTGCAGGCATTGATCGAGGCTCACGAACAAGCAGAACGTGAGGGCTACCTTGGTACGGATGACGCCATGCTGATGGAAAAGAGTGGAACCCCCGTTCTAGTCGTTCACGGGGGGTATGACAACATTAAGATTACGACACCAGAGGATATAGAGTGGGCAGAGGCTTATCTAGCTAGAAAGCACGGACTAGCGACGCAGGAGGGAATAAACATGATTCGAATGGGTCAAGGCTTTGATGTTCACGCATTTGCCAAGGGAAGAAAGTGTATCATTGGTGGTGTTGATATTCCATTTGAACAGGGACTGCTCGGGCATTCCGATGCAGACGTACTTCTCCATGCTATTGCGGATGCTGTTCTTGGCGCGTTGGCGCTCGGAGACATTGGAAAGCATTTTCCAGATACAGACCTAGCGTTCAAGAATGCTGACAGCCTTAAGCTTTTGATGCATGTATGGGGACTCATCAAAGAGAGAGGGTATCGTTTGGGCAATCTTGACGCGACAATAATCGCCCAGCGACCCAAGATGGCTCCACACATCCCCAGGATGGTTGAGATCATTGCAGCGGCTCTTGAAGCAGAGCCTGGGCAGGTCAATGTCAAAGCTACAACAACAGAGAAACTAGGCTTTACCGGACGCGAGGAAGGTATCGCGGCACAGGCAGTTGTCTGCCTTTTAAAAAATGTGCTATCATAGCCTGTAATGTTTTCTTATATGATCGGAGGAATTTCTACGATGAATGGTCCAGTTCGCGTTCGTTACGCTCCCAGTCCAACGGGACATTTACATATCGGTGGAGCACGTACCGCGTTATTTGATTATCTTTTGGCTCGTAAATACGGGGGAGCCTTTGTTGTTCGCTTTGAAGACACAGACCAAACACGCCATGTCGAATCAGGGATCCACAATCAACTGGATGGTCTGCGCTGGCTAGGACTTGAATGGGACGAGAGTGTTGACATTGGCGGCCCTTATGCCCCCTACCGTCAGATGGAACGGCTAGACCTGTATAAGCCTTTTGTTGAGCAACTGCTAGCCAGCGGGGACGCTTATCGCTGCTATTGTTCAGAGGAAGATCTCGAGCGTGAACGGGAAGAACAAGAGGCTAGCGGTGAAATTACTGGATATTCCGGTCAACACCGGAACCTAACTAGCGAGCAGATCGCCGCTTATGAAGCGGAAGGGCGCATTCCTGCCATTCGCTTCCGTGTTCCTGAAGACCAGATTATTGCTTTTGAGGATCGCGTACGGGAGCATGTGGAATTTGACTCGAACGGTATTGCTGATTTCATCATCGTACGCCCGGATGGGATTCCGACTTATAACTTTGCAGTTATACTCGACGATCACTTGATGAAGATCAATCTCGTCATCCGCGGGGAAGAGCATCTCTCCAATACCCCTAAGCAGATCTTGATGTATAATGCGCTGGGTCTACCGATTCCTGAGTTCGCCCACCTCTCTCTGGTTTTAAATCAGGACCGTAAAAAAATGAGTAAACGTGATGAATCTATTCTTCAATTTACCCAACAGTATGAAGCGCTAGGATACTTACCTGAAGCTGTGCTCAATTTCATTGCCCTACTTGGATGGTCTCCAGGTGGAGAAGAGGAAATGTTTACGAAGGAAGAGTTGATCGCTCAATTTGATTTCGATCGAGTATCCAAAAGTCC
>JACMJI010000090.1 GCA_014380705.1 Gorillibacterium sp.
CATACTCATAGATAACACTTAAAATCCTGTACAATGTACAGGATTTTAATAGCATAAAGGCATGAACAACGACAGTTGACCCATCGATCCTGTACGTTGTACAGGATAAAACCACATACTCGTAGATAACACTGAAAATCCTGTACAATGTACAGGATTTTTTACTAAAAGAATTTATAAGTTTTTGGGTTACCCTTTCTAGTTTAGACACTTCTTTCAATTAGGCGCGCTATTTTCTTTTATTTATGCTCACTTTTAAAACCAAGAGTGGAGGATTTGTGTGCCCAAGCGTAGAGTTTACGTGGCGCCTTTGAATATGGCAACCTTTCCTTCGTCTAATCAGAGGATGCCATTTCAAGAGTGCCCGAAGCCAACATGCAAATCTGTAACGTCCATGTTTTTTGGACGGCGCCAAAGGACGCTGATAGGCTTTTATCCTAGCTTTAGATAGGCGTTTATCCTAGCTTTATTTGGAGAAATAATGAAAAGCAATAGTACAAATCCATACCAAGACCAAGATCCATACCAGAAGGATGAGGACACCTACGAACCAATTTTTCGGTTTTCCCTGGTTCATTCGTTCTTCAGCTATTATTGTACATTCTTGAATGACGGTCTGGGGAATCCATTTAAGCGCAATCATTACACCAAGAGGAATGAGGATGACATCATCCAAATAACCTAAAACCGGGATGAAATCTGGAATCAGATCAATTGGACTAAAGGCATAAGCAACAACACATATAGAAAGCACTTTAGCGTACCAGGGAGTGCGGTAATCCTTATAAGCGAAATATAGAACAAAAACCTTTTTTTTCAGTAACTTAGCCCATTTTTTTATTTTTTCAAACATGGATTCCTTACCTCCCATAATTCAAAATTAGTCTTATTTATCTTACCACACACACAATATAGCAAGTAAGGCTATGAGAAGAAGCCAATATTACAGTGTGATCATATTCCATATTGAACTGCATCGTTTAGGTTTTCGGTTCAGAGGACATAACAGGTAGAGAAACCGATAATCGGAGATGATCCTTATGCCGGAATTGCCTGAGATGGAAACCTATAAGAACCTATTGTCACCGCTAATTATTGGAAAAGAAATTACGAGTACCCAGGTAACCAGGGAAAAGTCGATCAATGTTTCAATTGACCAATGGAATGAAGTGGTGCTAGGAAACAACATCACAGCTATAAGCAGGCGGGCAAAGCATATTCTTTTTCATTTAGAAAATCATCAGAACTTGCTCATGCACCTCATGTTAGGGGGCTGGATGTTTTGGGGCAATGAAGGGGACAAGCCAGAGAGAACGGTACAGGTTCAGTTATCCTTTGGGGAACAGCAGCTTTATTTTATCGGATTACGTCTTGGTTATTTACATTTGTATTCAGATGAGGAACTGGAGCTCAAGCTTCCCAAACTGGGTCCAGAACCAATGGACTCAAGCTTCTCAGAAGCGATGTTCACTGAACGATTGCATAAACGGAGAGGTGTTCTGAAGCCTGTCATGGTTGATCAAAGCTTTTTATCTGGGGTAGGCAATTGTTATTCTGATGAAATCTGTTATGTAGCCGCATTGAGACCCGATCGTAAGATAGAAACGTTTATGGAGAAGGAAGTTGCAGCCTTGTATCGTGCAACCCGCTCTGTTCTTCACGAGGCGGTCACATACGGGGGCTATATGGACCACCCCCTATTTACAGGGGATAAACAAACAGGAGGATATAATGAACGATGTCAAGTGTACGACCGGGAAGGTGAGCCATGCTTGCGTTGCAAAGAGGGGATCGTACGTGTGGAGGTTAGTGGTCGGAAGTCATTCTACTGTCCAGGTTGTCAACATTAATGAAGAATAAGCAGGGCAGGAAGCAGCCCTGCTTCATACATCTTTTGGTTCAAGGTATGATTAAGCTCATTCTGCGAAAGAAAGGCATTTGGCCTTAAGCGCCTGTCGGATTTGATCCATCGCTTTGGGCCCCATACCATGCAGCCTTAATACCTCTGCCTCATTTAGCTTTGTGAACTGCTCCAATTGTAAGTATCCAGCCCCGGCAAGTGCCCGCTTTGCTGGATTGCTTAGCCCATTCGGAAGATCGCTGTGCGGCTCGACATTGTGATTTGCAGCCATAGTTTTTCACCTTTCCTTAAGTTAATTTTCGTCCCCAGCCTTAATCCTACAAATATAGAAAGAGCATTGTCTATGATACTCTATGATTTTGAAGTTCGTCATTTCGCAGAAATATCCTTCCTGGAGGTGAACGACTGTGCCAAGTATAGGCTGTCATGTGAGTATTCGCCGTGGTTATCTGGAATGTGCTCGTAGAGCGCTTGGCATGGGTGCGGGAGCCTTTCAATTTTTCCCAAAGAATCCTCGCAGTCTAACGATAAAAAACTATGATCCGTCCGATGCTGCCAAGTGTGCTGCTTTTTGCCGGGAGCATCAGCTTGCTTCGGTAACCCACGCTCCCTATCCCACTAATCTTGCTATAAAGGAGCCTGAGCTATTAGATCTAATCATCAGATCACTGCAGAATGACCTTGCGATCACCAATGCTTGCGGTTCCATCGGGCTTGTTGTTCATTTCGGCAAGTCTAAGTCTTCCGATCCGTTAGAGGGTTACCGGGATATTCTGGACTGTTTAAATCGAGTTCTTCTGGACTCAGAGGGAGAATCTTTGGTGTTATTGGAGAATCAGGCCGGAGAAGGCAGCACGATGGGCACAACCTTGCATGAATTGGTGCAAATTCGTTCCTTAGCAGATAAACCTGAAAAGATTGGATTTTGTTTCGATACCTGTCACGCTTACGGTTCTGGATTATGGAAAAAGGGGAAGTGGGCAGAGCTTGAGCGACTGGGGACGGAGCTTGATTATTGGCGGCATGTAAAGGTTGTGCATTTTAACGACTCTGTTTATCCATCCGGCTCGTTTAAAGATAGACATGCGCAGGTAGGCAGCGGCCTAATCGGACTTGAACAGATGAGTCAGGTGATCCGGTCGGCCCAATTATCCGCAAACCCGTTTATTTTGGAAACGGCCGAGGGTGTGGACGGTACACACAAAGAGGAGATGGCGCTCCTTCGTAAGCTCGCTATCCAATAAATGGATTAAAAGAGTTATTGGCCTGAAAGGGACCATCATATTTAACTCCATCACAATAGAGGACTGGGTCAGGATGCAGGCACTTCCACTTAAGCTGCCATGCTGCTCAGGAAACTGGTTATTGATAAGTACAATATCTTTATTATTAATGGCTGTAGATAACCATTATGAACGATCTTTTCGTTTGAAAAACTGAATGATTTTATCAATAACAAAAAAAATAGCTTCTGCAAAACCGAGTTTATTTCCCACTTTTGCAGCTCCTAGCAAGAATACATGAATCATCGCTATATAACCAATAATCACAATAACAGTCAGAAAAAAATTATCTTCTATTGTCAATCTATAATCCCCTTCCGTCCTGTTCAATGTATTATAATCGGTTAAAATAAATAATATGGGAGTCTATGAAGCTGCTTCTACCACATATTCCCATCCAACAAATATCCATAAACTAGTATACAACATGAACAAGCTTAAGCATAAGAA
>JACMJI010000006.1 GCA_014380705.1 Gorillibacterium sp.
GAGAACACCTCCTCGTTAAGCTTATTATTCCTTTTCTCCTAACGAGACTTTATTCTAGTTGCAAAACGCACGTTAACTAGGCTTGTACTTCGCTCTGGAACTATGTATTAGCAAGGCGTGAATTCAGCTCGCACTTCGCACTGGAGCAAGCTAACTGGAAAAACGCATGTTAATTCAGCTCGCACTTCGCTCTGGAGCAAGCTAACTGGAAAAACGCATGTTAATTCGGCTCGTTCTTCGCACTGGAGCAAGCTAACTGGAAAAACGCATGTTAATTCAGCGGTTTATATCCCTATTAGACGATATGCCCTATAATAACGGGAGGTTTTCCAGTTAAATTGTGAAATTAAGGGTCTACTTGATGATTTAACAGGATGTTTTCCAGTTACCCACAAACCAAGGGCGTTACGATTGTATGTGGGCTTCGGGCTTGGTAATTTGGCATACTCTGAATAGACTTAGCAGAAGGAAACGATGAAATATAGAAAGACGCCACGCAAATGCTGCATTCAACACACAAATCCTCCACATTTGGTTTATCAACAACCATAATTCCCCCGGGAATTCGGTTAGCACTTCACTCTAGAACATCGTATTCGTATTTCCCGGGAATCCGGTTCGCACTTCGCTCTAGAACATCGTATTCGTAATTCCCCCGGGAATTCGGTTCGCATAAAACAAAAACGAGGGACACGCCCCCGTTTTCCCTTTGCCTGCTGTTCTCCAAGGATAAACGCTTACCGTCGTCTTTAGACGGCGTACGTCTACCGATCACAATATCAAGAATGGGATAAGGAGAAACTTATTCATTCCGATAGTTTAAAAATTTCTCTCCGCGATCTAGAAGTCGATCAAGGCTAAGCTCACTTGCAGTGCTTCATCCACCCGTTTCATCATTTCATCATCAAGATGTGTAATCTTATCCGTCAGTCGCTGCTTATCGATCGTTCGAATCTGCTCCAAAAGTACAACCGAGTCACGGTCAAACCCATGAGATGCCGCTTCAATTTCGACATGAGTAGGCAGTTTCGCCTTCTGGATCTGCGCTGTAATGGCCGCAATAATAACGGTAGGACTAAAACGGTTACCAATATCATTCTGGATGATAAGCACTGGACGCAACCCGCCCTGCTCTGATCCAACAACCGGAGATAGTTCGGCAAAAAACACATCGCCACGTTTCACTATCACAGCCTACACCCCGCTAACTAAGCGATCCACGCTGATGCCTGCATCTTCTTCTGCCTGGAATGATTCCGACGCGATGTGGAGATTGATCTTAGCCATCTCCATATAGCCTCTTTGCATGGATTCTCGCAAAAACCGTTTCTTCCGCTCCATGAGATAAAGCTTCATAGCCTGGCGAATAAACTCGCTGCGGTTTGAGTTCTCGATTTCCACGATTCCGTCCACTTCCTGAAGCAAATAGTCCGGCAGACTGATCATTATTCTCTTCGTGTTCATGTTCGACACAGACATCGCACCTCCAAAGACATTACGGACATTTTACCATTATTCACATTCGAGAAGCAATTTCATACAGACCGAGCGATATTCATTCCGTATATCAAGTATGTTATACCGGAATGGACATTGATGCAAGAGTTCACTTTCATATTCTTATTGTAAACGACCAATTCCGCGGTAATCGTTACCTTATAAGGAATATAACGGATGGAAATCGATCGCAATCTCTATTCATCCTATTCCATTGTGTCCATTTCATGCCTAAGATGATTGACGGTGTATACAGCACGACCGTTTCGAGTATATACGCGGGGTACACGGTGGGAGATCATACAGACGATCTCGTAGTTGAGTGTACCGAGCCCAGCAGCAAGTTCCTCAGCGGAGATCATCTCCTCGCCTTGCCTTCCTAGGATAACGACTTCATCACCTAAAGCCGCTCCGGCTATATCAGATACGTCAATCATGCACTGATCCATACAGATAGTTCCAACAACCGGAACCCTCTGCCCCTTGATTAAAGCCTGCACCTTGCCCGTCAGCATCCGAGAGTACCCATCGGCATAACCCACAGGCAGCGTAGCAATCATCTCACCCTCCCGCTTTGTGCGATACCGGTGTCCATAGCTAATCCCCGAATCCAATGGAACAGGCTTTAGCATGACGACACCCGTTTTGATGCTCATCACGGGCTGCAGCTGAATCTGCTCTTTACCTACGTTTTCTGAAGGATAAAGGCCATACATCCCAATCCCAAGACGCACCATATTGTAGGTTAATTCAGGCGTATCGATCGCAGCGGCACTATTGCCCGCATGAATATAAGGAAAGGTAATCCCTTTATCTGCAAAATGATCCACAACCGCTTTGAGCTTGCTATGCTGCTCCAAAGTAAAGGTTTTATCACACTCATCTGCACACGCATAATGAGTATAAAGCCCTTCAACCTTGACACCAGGTAGACTGAGCGCTCGGCTGACAAAAGCCGAGGCATCCTCCAAGCAGTTCAGGCCAATCCTGCCCATCCCTGTATCAATCTTAATATGGATGGTAACTGGGGGCACTCCTTGGGGACGACGAGCTATCGCATCGAGCGCTTCGTCACTATAGACGGTCAGCGAAATATTATTCTCAGCGGCAAGGGAAATCCCGTTTACAGGGGTATGACCAAGCACGAGAATTGGCGCACTAACACCGGCTCTACGCAGTTCAAGCGCTTCATCCAGGAAGGCAACGGCCAAATAATCGACTCCGCAGGTTATTGCTTCTCTAGCAACCTGTACAGCCCCATGCCCGTAAGCATCGGCTTTGATAACAGCCATTAAATGGATGGGTTCAGGTAAATAGTGCCGAAAGGCACGAATGTTGTGATAAAGGGCATCCAGGGAAATCTCTACCCGGGTTGGGCGATAAAAGGATTCCAAAATTCCACCTTCTTTTGCATGAGTTAAAATAATAAGGAAAAACTTGCGCGTCTTTCATGTCGTGCATTAACCGATGTATCCTCAGGCGTTCATAACATCATCATCATCGGGCGTTCATAACATCATCATCATCATCGGGCGTTCATAACATCAATAATATAATGGATGCGAGTCAAAAGCACTACATTTCACGACAAAGGGCTCCGGAAAGCTGCAAGCAGCCCCGACGCCCTAATATTTGAGGATTATGCGGTTTGAATATTGCCCGCTTTATTCATGTTAAACATAATGGCAGGAAATGTCAACGGTTCTCGGGCGATAAGGAGTTGCTGATCCTCTATGTTTATGCTTTATTTTTCGCTATTTCCTTGCAGGCTTTGTGCAATATTTACCATCTCAGAGGTAGGCAGATCCGCACTGGAAATCCGGAACAGCTTCCCGTTATAGGTCCAGGTTAGGGTACGCTTATCGTCCCCTGTCAACGAACCGATGGTGAAGCCGAGGTCTACCGTTGCCCCGGGCAGCAGCATCATTTCCTGAGCCTTCGGCGCAGATTCAACCAGGGAGAAGTTATAGACTCCCTTATAACGAATCATAACCGCAGCGTCCTCACCGAGCACGATATCATTAATATCTTGCTGCGCTACACCTTCGGGCAACGTCGGGTGGATAACATCGAAAGGATGCTCCCCAACAACCAATGCACCATCATCCATACTGGTGATGTCGCTGCTATCTTTTCCACTGATGACGGCTTTACCATCATCTTGATCAGTTTTGGTTGCTGCAGCGGATTTAGGATCGACTGTCTCCTCTTTGTCGCTCAGAGCCGTGCCTATTTCGTTCACCGTGCCTACTCCATCTACGTCTCCAACAAGAGATTCCAGATTACTTAGTGTTGGGTCAGCCTTGTCAGTCGTCCCAGCGAGATTACGATTCGTATCAAATGCACCACTCGCGAATTTTTCACCAAATTCGAAGGTATTAAAATCCATGGTAACCAATGTATTGTCGTTGGTATCGCGAATTTCGATATGCTTGGGTTTATAGCTCTTTTTGTCTAGCCATATTTTCTGCCGGGATAATGCGGTATGGCTATAGTTAGCGGTCACATCAAACACCAAGTCGTTGCCGTCTACCGTTAGCTTACGCTCCTTATCCGCTAGAATGCTATCCACCAGAGATTGATACAGATAATACTGCCCCTGGTTTTGCGGCCATTCACTCTGAAAGCGGAAGCTTTTGTTGAGTGCAGGACTTAGGACATACACCCCATCGTTGTTACGCAGTACGATTTGGTTAACATTTTGCTTCTCGTTCGTCAGAGCAATTCGGTAAAAATGGGGGTTCTGATACCAAACCTCTACCTGATATTCTTGTGGCTGCTGTCCGGTCATGAGCACCATTTTTCCGCTTGTCTTGTAGCTATCCAGCTTGCTGAGCGTCTGATCCAAGTCTTTCATTACTGACCCGGAATCCTTTTTCCCGCACCCGGTGAGCGCGATCACGAAACACAAAACAATTGCTGCGATTTTCCACCCTTTCCTTCGCATTCCCATCCATCCTCTCTTCACATAGGCTAAACCCAACTGATAACATGTCTATGTGGGAACTTGGACCATTATGCGGACTGGTTTGACAAGCATGACAAGTTGTTGTGGACCACTCGCCTACCGAATGCTTTTGCGCTACCTCGCTAGCTACTACTCCGCCTTAGATCACTTCTTGTTTTTTACGAATATAGCTGGATAATAGCATGAACAGGATCAGATAACTGAACAGAATAAGCACATTGCTCCACTCAAGGGACTCTCCACGAATGATTAGCCAAGCCCCGTTGCCATAGTTGTAGGCGGGCAGCCATTTGCCAATATGTTGTACAGCCTTTGGCATTATTTCAATGGGTACCCACAACCCGCCGGTTACGGCGAGTACCATGTAGATGGCATTACTGACTCCACTAGCCGTATCTACGCGCTTCATCGCACCAATAAGCGTACCAATAGCAAGAAAAGGGAGAGAACCGAACAGTATCCATAGACCACTTAACAGCCATTGTCCAGCAGTTAGCGAAACCCCATTCATCAAAAAACCAGCCAGGAAGATCAGAATGATGGAGAAGATGTGCATCATCGTTTGCCCAAACATTTTACCAAAAAAATAAATCGGACCTGGAAGTGGCGTTATCCGCATAAAGGTAGACCAGCCTTGTGTACGTTCCTGGACAAGTCGGATCCCCAGCGTCATGATTGCAGAACCCATCACACTAAAAACAGTCATTGACATTAAATAATGCGCTTCCCACTGCTCCGTATCATCCGATCCAGTATTAACAACCCTTGTGAAAATAAAATAAAACATAATCGGCATTAGCAGCGACCAGAATACATAATATGGATTGCGAAAAATCCGCAGGAGCTCCGCCTTACACTGTGTTATAGCGATACGCATGGCTAGACAGCCTCCTCTTGATTCATGGTCAGTTGCTCAAAAGCCTCATCCAGTCGCCCTTGGTCAATGCGAATATCCCGTACAGCTAGCCCCTCAGCAAAAATCGCTCTCAACGCTTCGTCGGTATTCTCTGTCGTCGCATGAATCCTTCCATCCTTAGCGTAACACTCGTCAATGGATGGAAGTGCCTGGACCTTCAACCGAAAATCCGCGCTGTCCTGCTCTGTGAGAAACGAGATCGAACGTTTCACAATACGTGATTTGATCTGATCCGGCGTTCCGTCTGCCACCAAAGCCCCGCTATTAAACAAAAGGATGCGATTCGCATTATCGTCAGCTTCCTGCAAATAGTGAGTTGTAAACAGAATGGTTTTCCCCTGATCCGCAAGTCCCCTTACACTATTCCAAAACCGTCTGCGAGTTGTAAGATCCAGACCAACCGTTGGTTCATCGAAAAATATTAACTCCGGATTTCCTGCAAGTGCTAGAGCAAAGCCGAGACTGCGCTTTTGCCCACCCGAAAGCTTTTCCGCATACCGATCCAAATCCTCAGAGGTCAACCCGGTTAATTGGATCAAAGACTCCATATCCATCGGTTTTGGGTAATAGTTGCGAATTAGAGCAATAACCTCGCGGACCTTCAGTCGGTCCATCACACTTACCTCTTGCAGCATCGCACCAATCCTTGCACGGACCTCAAGCTCCTTCGGACTTCGTCCAAACAACTTGACGCTTCCCTGAGAGGGCTCTAGAAGACCAAGCAACATCGAGAGAATCGTTGTCTTCCCCGCCCCATTCGGTCCTAGAATAGCGACCATTGACCCTTTAGCAATACTAAAGCTAACTTGGTCCACAGCTTTCTTATCCTTAAAATTCTTGCTTACTCGATCCACCTCGATAATCGCATCCACCACGGAACTCACTCCTCAACTTTTGGATAGCTGAATATAGATTCAGATGTGGCAAAAAACGGCATCCACCGTCATTTCTACTCACTACTCTCTCTATCAATAAGATACAGGATGTTGGGAATTAGTACCAGCAAAAAGTGTCTCAAATGCCCGGTAGCTACTGTCATGTTATGACTTGCTGTTAGAGAATGAGTAGACTTGAAAATAATGTTTACCTCATGATTGGCCCATGGTTGGCTCATGGCTGGTTCATGGATTCCTCATGATTGGCCCTTGATTGGCTCATGATTGGCTCATGATTGGTTCATAGTCTCATCATAATCTTGCCACCTTGGGCTAAAGGAGGCTCATTATGTGCGCGAATCGTTGATCTAACTGGAAAACCTCCCGTTATTTCAGCGAAGAAACCAATAATCCCTTCGCTTAACTGGAAATCCTCCCGTTATTTTAGACAATTCAAGCTATTATTGCTTTAAGGTGTCATATTAACAGGAGGATTTCCAGTTAGATGACCCTTTAGCTGTCTGTGCTTCCGATTAACAGGAGGATTTCCAGTTAGGTTCCCTTAAACTGTCTGCGTTTCCGATTATTTAGAGGAATCGCGCCAAACTATTCCCCTTAAAACATGAATTCAAGTAAAGGACCAAAAAAACCATAAAAGCCTCACGGCCTATATGGTTTCTAACGCTTCAACGTTACTCTACTTTTCCTACCGTTCTACCGCTACTCCACTTTCCCGCCGTCACACCACTACTCTACTTTCCCACCATCACACCGTTACTCTACTTTTCCTAACACTTCACCGCAATTCCATTTTTCCCACCGTTTCACTGCTACTCTACTGCACCGCCACTTCGCAGCTACTCTACTTCACCTACACTTCACTGCTACTCTACCTTTCACAGCGCTACTCCGCTTTCCCTCCGTCACAC
>JACMJI010000091.1 GCA_014380705.1 Gorillibacterium sp.
AATTCAACGATTGGGGCTTCATATTACCGCGACCATTCGATCGGTTGGACGTGAATCATACGACAGCCTGCTCAGCATGGACGGTGTTATTGTCATTGGCAAGTTTGAGATTGCACCCGACGACCTGCTTCTAAACCGCCTGCAAAATATTGTTTTTGTCGATTACTCCCCGGATGAGAGTCGTTATGATTCGGTCATTGTTGACTTTGAACAGGTTACAGTTATGGCTATCGACCATTTGCTCTCCCTTGGGTACCGCAAGATTGGGTTTATTGGCTCGCGGGATTCGATTACTTCCTTTGGCACCGACACAGGGATCGACCGAATCGATTTGCGCCATCGCCGTTTTGAAAGCTATATGATGGAAAAGGGTCTCTACGAACCGCAGCATGTTTATATTGGCAGCAATTATTCGATGCTCATGGGCTATCAACTCATGCAACAGGCAATAGTCGCTAAAGATTTCCCAGAAGCCTTTGTGCTGGCATCGGATTCGATGGCCATTGCAGCCTATAAGGCGCTAGAGGAAGCGGGACTCCGGGTACCAAAGGATATAGCCATTATTAGCATTGATGACATCGAGATGGCCTCCTATGCCAACCCACCTTTAACGACGATAAAAGTATATACGGAGCAAATGGGACAATCGGCGGTTAACTTGTTAATGGAGCAGATCGCTGGGAGAGAGATTCCAATTAAAGTCGTGGTACCCCCACGATTAATGGTTCGTGGAAGCTGCGGAGCGGCGGTACGGTATTAAAGAAACAACCTGACCTATAAAAAATAGCCTTTGCAGGCTTTATAGTGGGGAATAATAGTATAGTAAATATTGGCATTCAATCGTTAAATGTTAGAGGGGAATGCACTAGGTATGGGCAGAACCGGAGAAAACAATTGGAGGAAAAAAATGAGCAAGAATCAGGATAAGGGCTTGTATATCATCACGCTAATCATCGTTTTTTTGAGTCTTTTAACAACATCAATCGGTCTATTTTATACAACGGGTGGAGAAGCGTATTCCTTTATGAATCAATATGGGGACATTGTAAAAATGTATGGAGATGGGCTATACGCCTATGATTCTTATTTTGTAGCACCCATCTTTCGCGGAACCGATTTTACTATGCTATGCTTGGCTATTCCTTTGTTAATTACAGCATTGGTGCTAGATATCAAGAAGCGGCAACTTAAGAATCGTATATTCCTCATGTCGGTTATGGCGGTATTTACATACTACTCAGCAAGTATAGCTTTTGGCATAACCTACAATATCCTTCATTTGGCATATATCGCGCTGTTCTCCGCAAGTTTATTTGGCTTAATTATGGCATTTAGAAGCATAGACGAGAAGAGAGTAGCGGATCGTATGGGAAATGGATTACCTTCCAAAGGGGTCAATATCTTCTTAGTCATTACCGGCATTGCACTCATTATGGTTTGGCTTCCTGATATTCTGACTTCACTAGCTGCGGGGCGTTCTTTAGCATTAATTGAAGTATATACCACCTCGGTTACCAATGTTATCGATATGGGTGTGATTGCTCCTGTAGCTTTTATCAGTTATTCTCAACTAAAGAAGCGTAATGGAATGGGCTACATTCTCTTAGGGATGCTATTAACGGTATGCTGTGTATTTGGAATCATGCTTCCGGTTCAAACCTTGTTTCAGGAACTAGCCGGTATTGATCTTCCACCTGCTGTTGTCATCGTGAAGGTAGCAAGCTTTGTTGTGCTTGGATTTTTTGCTTTGTATTTTAATGTAAAATTTTACAAGGACATGAAATGATCATGGATGCTGAGTTGATGGTAAATACCAGATAAGCTAGTGAATAGCTTAACAGACTCATCATATGCTAATGAACTAGAACCGCTGGGTGAATGGATACCTAGCGGTTTTTCGCCGTCCCTATGCGATCGTCAGCACCTCATATTGGGCAGAGAGCTCGATAAAACGCTTCATCGTGGATATTTCACCCGCTTCTAGTCTTTCAGCAATTCCATAATAATCCACGCAGGTTTTGCATGCGAAGATGGGCACCCCTTTATCCTGTAATTCCTTTAAGTGAAGTGAAATAAGGGACTCATCTGTCAAGGCCAACACGCCCCGATGCATGCAAAAGATTGCCGCAGGCAGCTCTGTCTCTTGTTTGAGTATCGCAAAATACGTTTCAAGAATGGTTTTGCCTAACTCCGCGTCCCCTTTTCCCCAGCTATCCGTACTTAACAAAACAACTTTGTTCATCATTTGTGTAAAACCTCCAGATTATTAGTTTAAAGCAACGGCCTAACTATTTTAGAAAGAGTAAATCTTGCGGTACGATAAGGGAGTGGTCTCCGTTATTTTTTTGAAGATCCGATCGAAGTGCCCGGTGTTCTCAAAGCCAACTCTTTGAGCAATATCAATTATTTTGCCATCGGTGTCTCGGAGCAGACGCTGAGCCTCTTTAATTCGAGTCAGGTTGACATATTCTGTTAGGGCAAGGCCCGTTACCACTTTGAAAGTGCGACTGAGATGACTCGGACTTACAAAAAATAGGTTCGACAAATGGGATAAGCTCAGCTTTTCATGGAAATGGTCATTAATATATTTGACTACATCCGTGATCTTCTGGTGAACGGGGCTTATGGGTTCATGCTCGGCTAATTTGTTTCGTTCCATGCGCCGTGCGGCGAACAGGAGCAATTCCGTTAGCAATAGTCGGATATAGGTTGTAAATCCCATGGCTTGTTCAGAAACTTCTGAAGTCATTCGACCCAGCAGATTCTGCACGTGCAGACGTTCACTTGGATTCAAACGGATCACATCATTATGCTCAAACACGCGAAACAGCATCTGATCATAATAGGGATGATCCTTGCCGAGAAAAGCATCGCTAAAGTTAATGACGATTCGTTCATGCTGCGGTGGGCCCCAATCGGATGATTTGTGCACGATCTGCTTATTGATAAAGATCATATCACCCGCGGTAACATGGTAAGCACGATCATCAACAAAATAAGAGCGTTGGCCCGAGAGTAAATAATAGATTTCGTAGGTGCGGTGATAATGATTCACTCGCCCAAACGACTGTGTACGATAGATTTGCTGGTAGTAAAAATCGCCCTCTTCGTCACCATAAACGGTCGTATCATGCTCGCTATTCATTTGCATCACCTCTGCTTATCCATTGCTGTTCCGAGCTTACACTGTAAACGCACAGCCTCATCAAACGCTGACCGCAGTTATTGTTCTATTATAACAAAATAAGCGAATAATTAAAGAATATAAGCAAGATAAGCGATGATATTTCGCTTTTTTTGCTCTATTCTAAAGAGGTAGAAGAAATTTCGATTGGACGGTGGAACATTCAGTGAAAAACTTCATGGACGATACCTTTATGCTTCAAAACGCAACAGCTGTCGAGCTATATCACCAGTTTGCGGAGTCTATGCCCATTCTGGACTATCATTGCCATCTAAACCCGCAAGAGATTGTTGAGAACAAGCGCTTTAAGAACTTAGCAGAGGCTTGGTTATACGGGGATCATTACAAGTGGCGGGCGATGCGTGCTAACGGAGTAGAGGAAAGATTCATTACCGGTGGAGAAGGCATCAGTGATTATGACCGATTCTTGGCATGGACGAGGACGGTTCCGATGACGATGGGCAACCCGCTCTACCATTGGTCACACTTGGAGCTTAGGCGGATTTTTGGCATCTTTGACCTGATTAACGAAGCGAATGCCCCACTGATCTGGGAAAAAGCCAATACGCTGCTCGCAGGTGAGGGGTTTGCTGCCCAGGATATCATACGCAAATGCAAGGTTGAGGTAATCTGCACCACAGATGATCCTGCAGACACCCTGGAATATCACCTTGCTCTGCAGAAGGATGTAACACTCGGCTTTAAGGTACTTCCAACCTTCCGTCCGGACAAAGGCTTGGAAATCAATCGAGCAACCTTCCTACCCTGGGTTGAGAAAATGCAGTCTGTATCAGGCATCGTGATTTCCAGCTACGACCAACTGCTTCAGGTACTTGAGGCTCGGGTTCGATTCTTCCACACCGTAGGCTGCCGCATTTCCGATCATGCGCTCGATTATGTTCCTTATGCAGAGGCAACCAAGGCGGAGGCCGCAGCTATTTTTGCTAAAGCTCTGCAAGGAACCGCCATTAGCCTAGAAGAAGAAAAACAATACAAAACGTATACGTTGCTGTTTATCGGCAAGCTATATGCTGAGTTGGATTGGGCAATGCAGTATCATATCAATGCTCACCGCAACAACAATTCGCTGATGTTTGGCAAGCTCGGTCCCGATACGGGTTACGATTCAATTAACGACAGTCAGGTTGCCTACCCGCTGGTCAGACTACTGAATAGCATGGCTTGCGAGGATGCTTTGCCGCGAACCATTCTCTACTCATTGAATGCACAGGATAATGACGTCCTTGCTTCGATCATGGGCAGCTTCCAGGGTGGCGGGATCCCCGGCAAAATCCAGCTTGGCTCCGCTTGGTGGTTTAACGACACCAAGGAAGGCATGATCGCCCAGCTTAAATCACTCGCAAGCATGGGACTACTCAGTCGCTTCGTCGGCATGCTTACAGATTCACGCAGCTTTCTCTCCTACACACGACATGAATATTTTCGGCGGATTCTTTGCAATCTGCTCGGCGAATGGGTAGAGCAAGGCGAAGCTCCATATGACATGGAAACGCTCGGTGAAATCGTGCGCGGGATTTGTGCCGATAATGCAAGGGAGTATTTTAAATTTTAACAAGGGGCTGGAACCATGGATCAAACATTAGAATTGCAACTGAACAAAGCTTGCCTAACGCCCCCGGAGCAAGAGGAATTTGTTAAACTCCATCAGGATCCGGTGACGATCCTTCAAATGGGGGAGGGCAATTTTCTTCGCGGTTTTTTTGACTGGATGATTCAGCAAGCCCGTAATCAAGGCATTTATCAAGGTAGTATTGTTGTCACGCAGCCGACGGTCAGAGGGAAGGATAAGATTGATGGTTTAAGAAAGCAAGATGGGCTTTATACCTTGGTGCTGCGCGGAATTGAGAATGGCGTGCCTGTAGAGCGTAAGGAACGAATCTCTGTATTCTCTTCTGCCCTCAATCCTTATGAGGATTGGGAGAGTTTCCTCAAGCTGGCTGAGAATCCGGACCTCCAGGTTGTTGTCTCCAACACAACGGAGGCAGGGCTGGTTTACCGTCCCGAGCTGTACATTGAAGGGGAAGCCCTTGCCTCTTTTCCGGGAAAAATGACCCAGTTTCTCTATCGCCGTTATGTAACTTTTGCTGGTGCGGTTGATAGAGGTCTGCTGTTCCTACCCTGTGAGCTTCTTGAACGGAATGGAGATGAGCTGCTTGCTTGTATTCTTCGCTACAGTGAAGATTGGGGGCTGCCAGAGGCTTTCACCCGTTGGGTAAAGGAGCATAATCAGTTTCTCTGTACCCTTGTCGACCGGATTGTCACGGGTTATCCTGCCGCGGAAGCGGAAGCATGGTTTGAAGAGTGGGGGCATCGCGACCCGTTCTTGTGTACTGCTGAACCCTATCATTTTCTAGCCATTGAGGGTGATCCATCGCTTGAGGCATGGCTTCCGCTGCAGCGTGCCGGTCTTAATGTGCATTGGGTTAAGGATCTGACCCCGTTTAGATTGCGTAAAGTTCGTCTGCTTAACGGGGCGCATACGCTCATGACGCCGCTTGCCATTCTCTATGGATTGGAACATGTGCGCGAGGTTATGGAGAACGAGGCTTTTAACGGCTACGTCCGTCGAGTGATTCAGGAGGAGGTTATTCCTTCGGTACCGCTTCCTGAACAAGAATTGAAAGACTATGCAGAATCCATCTACGAGCGCTTTCTCAATCCGTTTATCCACCATCGACTTTATGATATAGCGATGAACAGTGTAAGTAAATTCAAGGTGAGGCTGCTGCCTTCCCTACTTTATTATTCCGATCATGGGCTTGCATTGCCACAAGGGATAACATGCTCTTTAGCGGGCTTACTTCGTTACTATAAAGTTAGCAAGACCGAGCAGGGATACGTGGGCACCACTTTAGCGGGAACTAAGTACACCGTACGTGATGAA
>JACMJI010000007.1 GCA_014380705.1 Gorillibacterium sp.
ATGGTCTGATGTTGTTTATGGTCCGGCAGTTCTTCATTGGAATCCCCAAGGAACTTTCGGAGGCTGCTCTTGTGGATGGCTGCTCCCAGGTTAAAATTTATTACCGTATTATTCTGCCCTTGGCCGTTCCAGCTTTGCTCACGATGGTACTGTTTACCTTTATTTGGATGTGGAACGACTATGCCAGTCCACAAATTTTTATAACAACGGAATCTCGCCAAGTGCTATCGGTTGGGCTTACTTCTTTCCAGACGGATTATGGCCCTGTGGTTACCGCACAGATTGCCGCTGCATTAGTCGGAATCCTGCCCTCTATTCTGTTATTTTCGATTTTTCAAAAGCATTTCATACAGGGCATTGCCTCAACAGGGGTAAAGGGTTAAGGCAATTAAACATTTTAAGGAGAGTTCATTCGATCTCTCCAGAAAGGGAGAATGTGCAATGACTGTTCCCAATCCAACCTACCCAACAAGTGAACTTATCTCCTCCGCAACATTCGATAAATTCAGATGCCATAGAGGTGACGGCGATATGTGGCCGATTACTTGGGCGGATGACGGCCATTTATATGGCGGTGCAGGAGACAATATGAACAGCCCCATGAATATATGGCGAATCATGCATGAGCCAACGGATATTTTCAAAGGAACGGGTTGGCCTGTTGTCGCTGAAATGGTCCACCCTAAGCCAGTTGATCCGAAGCTTTATTGCCAACGCGCTGACCTTCATCCGAAAAATGGTGTTAAGCCGGCCAGTATCCTGTGTATTAATGGAGTCTTATATCTAGCTGTTGAGCTTCATAACTACGGAGATCGGCCGGAATTTAACAGACAGTGCAACATACAATCATGGATAATTACTTCAATAGACTACGGATTAACCTGGAATTTGAACGCTACGATGGAGGATTTCTTTACAGGCCGCCTCGCCTCACCCCATTTCATTCAATTCGGCAAGGATTATGAGGGAGCGCGGGATGAATATGTGTACGCTTATTTTCCGGTAGGGGAAGATGAAAGAAGTTATTGGTGCAACGCGGATCATTTATTATTAGGCCGCGTTTCTAAGTACCAAATGCTTGATCGTGCGTCTTGGGCGTTTTTTGCAGGGGAAAAAAAGAACAGTGATGAAGCCGAATGGGTTAGCGATGATGCCTTGGCGGTACCCGTTTTTCAATATCCGCTAATGACTGGCGAGAATCATATATCTTACAATAAGGGAATCGGCCGATATCTGATGGGCAATACCTCTTTCATTGATATGGAAGGCAATCCCCGACCGTATCATGCGACGAATGGCTGGCCGGACAGTATTATGCGCAGCCAACTGACATTGTTCGAGGCTCCGGAGCCTTGGGGTCCATGGAGCTTGTTTCATCAGGACGACAATTGGGGAACTTACGGAGACTATCAGCCTTCTTTCCCGACAAAATGGATAAGCGAGGATGGTTTGACCTTACTGATGGCCTCATCCGGTTCGTTTGATGATTACAATTTAACTCTCCAGAAAGTAGTCTTACAGCTAAGGGAGCAAAAGCGATGAAAGACATTTTCCAGGTAACTTATGTTCACCCAACGCCTGTAATTACTGCAGGATCTGTCGGGACGGAGAAAAATGTTTACGGCTTCGAAGGAGGCTTGGTTCTGAAGCATAATGGGGAATACCACATTTTTACCACGGAGATGACGAATACCCCGATCTGGACGAAAACCATATTGGCCCATTGGAGCAGTCAGGATGGCTTGCATTGGAGAAGAATGTCAACCGTATTCGAATCCAGTGGAAATTTCACAGGTGAGGATACTCACGCGTGTTTATGGTCGCCCATGCCAATGTATGATGAGCCAAACCAACGATGGATGCTAACCTATGTTTGTTATCGCTCTAAACCTAATACAGAAGAAACGTGGTACCGAAATTACAATGGTAGAATTGCTATAGCCGCCTCTGTCTTAGACGGTCCTGATGGATTAGGCGGGCCCTACCAAGAGGTGGGCATGCTCATGCAGCCGGAAGATGGAGCTGCTTGGGAAGGGCTTATGGGTGTGGATTCCTTCTTTCCATTTAAGTCTAATGAAGGGTGGTTGGCATGGTATGGGAGCTCCATTGAAGTGAATGGACTGGCATCATCACCTTCATTAAACGGACCGTGGACACGAATATCTTGGGATGCACCGACCAGTCATCATACCGAGAATCCAATTGTAACTCAATTGGAAGACGGCAGGTATGTAGCTTTCTTCGATGGTTGCGGCGTGCATCAGAAATTCGGGTACATGCTTTCATCCGATGGATTAGAGTGGTCCGAGCCTATCCTGATTGATCTGGACCAACATCCGAACAAGTGGTGGGGGCTGACACGTACTCCGCTAGGTCTGGTAAAGGAAGGCAATCAGACCTATACGCTATATTTCTCCGCATATAATCTAAATTTTTACGACATTCCCGATATATGGTCGGCAAAGACCGATGATGTATTTAATGGTTACTTCGCCAGCATTGGATTTATTAGGTTGAGCTTGTCGTGAAAATAAACAAATAAAGAGTCTACCTCTAGAGGTAGACTCTTTATTTTTTAGCGAACCTAAAAGTAAGTTTGGAAAAATATTGTTTTCAGAAGTTAAATCGGACTTGCATTGCCTGACGGTACGGATTAAGCTTATAAGCACAATTGAATACGTACGGGAGCTTACGAAAGTAGGCTGAGAGTGCGACTAACTCGTCGCAGACCGTCAGAACCTGTTGGATAATGCCAGCGCAGGAAGGATTTACGATAGATGTGTGGATGATGCACACTACTTGCTGCGGCAGGTGGTGTGCTTTTTATTTTCTGGTAAGTTCAAATTAAGAAGAATGTTCAAAAAAGGTTTGAAATGACAAAGGAGATGTAAGGATGAATATTAACGATGTAATCCAAAGCTTGGCTGCGGTTAGAGCGCAGAAACCACTGGTCCACAATATCACGAATCTGGTTGTTACCAATTTTACAGCTAATGGCCTGTATGCACTGGGCGCTTCACCGATCATGGCATACGCTAAGGAAGAGGTTGCTGATATCGCTGCCA
>JACMJI010000092.1 GCA_014380705.1 Gorillibacterium sp.
GTGACGGGGCTGATTCATCCAAACAAAGTGAGAACGAACGCCGGAGCGAAGTCCGGTAATCAATTAATCTTAACCAAGCCCATCGGGGTTGGCATTCTAACGACGTCGATCAAAAAAGACCGTTTGGATGCAGCAGAAGTTCCGCGCGTAACGGACGTAATGGCAACCTTAAACAAAGCTGCAGCTGAAACAATGGAGTCCTTCGAGGTTCATGCTTGTACGGATGTAACCGGTTTTGGACTTATCGGACATGCACTAGAGATGGCCAAAGGCAGCGGGATGGGGATTAAGATCTGGGCTGATCAAGTCCCTCTATTGCCACGAGTCAGAGAGCTAGCAGAAGAGGGCTTCATCCCAGGAGGAACGAAGAACAACTACTTGCATGTACAAAGCAGCGTTGTCTTCCCTGAAAGTATGGATCAGATCGATCGTTATATTCTATGTGATGCCGTTACGTCGGGTGGATTACTTATAGCAGTTGCCGAACATCAGGCGGATGAATTATTCAATCGCCTTAGAGAAGCGGGAGTAGAAGCAAGTGTAATCGGTGAGGTTGTAGACGATCATGCCGGACACATCGTTGTACAATAGAGGAGTGGTCGTGTTTTGTTTCAAGACATTACAATTGAGGAATGGTTAACCCTTCAGCAGAAGAAGGAGCTTGTCCTGATCGATGTTCGCTCGCCTTCAGAGTTTGAGGACGCAACGATTCCGGGGAGTCTTAATATCCCTTTTTTCGACGATGAGGAAAGAGCAGAGATTGGCACCCTTTATACTCAGGTTAGTGTGGATGCAGCCAAAGAAAGAGGACTTGCCATTGCTTCGGCAAAACTGCCAGCTTTAGTCAAAGAATTTGATCAGATTAAGCAAAATAAACTTGTTTTCTGCTGGCGGGGCGGGATGCGTAGTAAAACAACAGCAACCGTTCTGTCCCTTATGGGCATTCACGTTTATCGGCTAACAGGCGGCGTTCGCGCTTATCGCAAGTGGGTAGTTGATACACTGGAAACCATGCAGTTTCATCCAACGACCTATGTTATTAATGGAAACACCGGTATGGGTAAAACCGCTATTCTGCATAAGCTGCAAGATGAAGGCTATCCGATTATCGATTTGGAAGCGATGGCAGGTCACCGGGGCTCGATATTTGGTCAGATCGGTCTCCTTCCTCATAATCAAAAAACGTTTGATTCACTGCTGCTCGGAAAGCTGATAGAGTACAGCGATGCTCCCTTTGTTCTAATGGAGGGCGAGAGTCGAAGGATTGGCAAAGTCGTCATGCCCGAGTTTTTGGAGATCAAGAAGCAACAGTCCGTTCAGATTTTTATTGACCTCCCGCTTCAGGAGCGCGTGCGCCAGATCATTGAAGATTACCGACCTTGGGAGCACAAAGCGGAAATGCTACATTCCTTCCTGAAGATTAAAGATAGAATCCATACACCGATTGCTAAGGAAATTCATGATCATCTGAATGAAGAACGTTATGAACAAGCGGTTCTTTTACTCCTGGAGCATTATTACGATCCTCGCTACGAGTATTCTGCTGGTCAATATGAGCAGGAACGGGTGGACATTAAAGCGCAAAGTGTCACAGAGGCTGCGGAGAAGCTCAAGCAATTCCTGGCTTCCAGAAAATAATCAATTCAGCAAAAGTCATGGACAACCAAGGAGCCTCGGCCACCAAATTGTGGTTACGAAGGCTCCTTCTCTTAATTACTCATCTATTTACCGTAGGGTACCTTTCAAAATATGGTTGGCGTGCTTCCACATTTTGACCATTAGGTTGTAATTATCGGCGGATTGCTTAGGGAAAGGTTTACTTAAATTTTGTTTGATGGGAAGCAGCTTATATTTTATCCTTCCATATGAACGAATCTGAGTGCTCCATGTTGGCACATAGACGATTTCACTGATTGTAATTTCACCCCGATCATCTTTTTTTACAGTAAGCTCGAGAATGACACCAAGGTTGGTATAGGGATTATGATGCAGACGAGTAGAGATAAAATTGCCGAGCGAGTGGATGACAAATTGATCTTTTCTTGGGCGAAGGTTCGGTTGAATTACATGAGGATGCGAACCGAGAATGATATGAGCGCCACAGTTAAATAGCAAACGAACCAGTTCTCGCTGCTCTTTAGGTGGATAATGAATATACTCTGTACCGGTATGAAGACACACCACGACCAGATCCACTTGCTTGCTGAGTCTTCGGACATGATCCAGCATTGCTTGTGGCTTCCTTCGATCAACCACATTGACCATCCATGGTTTCCCTGCTGGCAGTGGAAGTTTGTTCGTGCTTTTAGAGTAGCTGACGATTCCAACCCGAATGCCTTTGATCTCTTTAATCAAGTGATTTTCCATTCCCGGGTGTTGTGAGAATGTTCCAGTGTGAGCAAGTCCATGTTCATCAAGTAGTCGCAGGGTACGGTTTAATCCCGCCTCGCCACGATCCAGGGCATGGTTATTGCCTGTGATCAGTACATCAAAGCCGACGCTCTTGAGTGCGGGAGCCAAATCATCCGGACAATTGAACATGGAAAAACCAGTACGTCTATTCTTTTGTGTGTAGTGTATTTCATTTCCTGCAAGAGGCGTTTCTAGATTGCCAATCACGAGATCAGAGCCTCTAAGATAGGGCGTAACTTGATCAAGGATTCCGGCAAAATCATAACGGTTGGTATCCGACAATTTAGCGAAGCGAATAATCGGTCCGATCATCAGAATATCACCGACGGCGCTGAGCTTGATTTCAGTGGCCA
>JACMJI010000093.1 GCA_014380705.1 Gorillibacterium sp.
AATAATATTTAAGGCAGCCCAAAAACTTGAGCGGAGAGTTTACGTGGCGCCTTTGAAATGGCATCCTTTCCTTCGTCTAATCAGAGGATGCCATTTCAAGAGTGCCCGAAGCCAACATACAAATCTGTAACGCCCTTGGTTTTTGGGCTGCCTGGCAGCCTACTGTTGATTTTTGGCCAGCCTGGCTGCCTGACAGCCTGACTGTTGATTTTTGGGCAACTTTGGTATTTGGTTGATAATTGATTAAAAAAAAAGTAAGATCGATAAGAATACATAATGGAAATGAGGAGAACGCATGAGTGAATTTGAACAAAAGAAATCAGACTTTCACGAGTTGATTAGCCGGATGAAGAGCTTCTCGGAAGCTGTCGGTCTGATGTATTGGGATCTGCGCACAGGTGCTCCCAAAAAAGGGTTAGAGCAACGTTCAGAGGCGATCGGGCTTCTCTCTACAGAAGTGTTTAAAATGTCTACCTCCGCGGAAATGGAAGATTTTCTTACCTTTTTTGAACACCCTGATCATGAAGACGAGCTTGATCACATCACCCTAAGAATGGTTGAAGAGAGCCGCAAGGAGTTTGACCGAAGCAAGAAAATTCCGGCGGAACGCTACCGGGAATACGTTACCCTTACCTCGCAATCTGAATCGGCGTGGGAGGAAGCCAAGCATAATTCAGATTATTCACATTTTGAGCCTTATCTGGACAAAATCATCGCCTTCAATCGGGAATTTATTGAGCTGTGGGGCTATGAAGACCATCCCTACAATACACTCCTAGACATTTATGAACCGGGACTGACAGTAAAAAAACTAGACGAGGTGTTTGGTACCCTTCGGGAACGGCTGGTTCCACTGGTGCAGGCGGTTAAGGAATCGGATAACAAGCCGGACGCTGCATTCCTTAGCCAGTTCTTCAACAAAGAAGGGCAGAAGGAATTCAATCGATACATACTCGGAGAGATCGGGTATGATTTTGAGGCCGGGCGTGTAGATGAGACGGAGCATCCTTTTGCCACAGGGCTCAATCTGGGCGACGTTCGTATTACGACCCGTTATAAGGACACCGATTTTACCTTTGCCCTATTTAGTACGATCCATGAATGCGGCCATGCTCTTTACGAGCAGAACATATCCCCTGAGCTAGCGGGAACCATCCTCTGTGAAGGCACCTCAATGGGAATTCATGAATCCCAATCGCGTTTCTGGGAGAATATGATCGGCCGGAGCGAAAGCTTCTGGACCCATTACTACGGCAAGCTGCAAAAACAGTTCCCCAAGCAGATGGATGACATTTCTCTTGCAGATTTCTACCGGGCCATTAACGAGTCAAAGCCGTCGCTCATTCGAATTGAAGCGGATGAGTTGACCTACAATCTCCATATCATGATTCGTTACGAGTTGGAGAAAGAAATTTTCTCCGGCAATGCCACAGCAAAAGATTTGCCAGAACTATGGAACAACCGTTACCGTGAGTACCTTGGTGTGGTGGCAGACAGCGATGAATTTGGCATTCTGCAGGATGTTCACTGGGCAGGGGGAAGCTTTGGTTACTTCCCGTCTTATGCCCTAGGCAACATGTATGCCGCTCAATTCGCGCAAACCATGCGTAAGGATCTTCCGCAAATGGACAAATTCATCAGCGAAGGCAACTTCGGCCCGATAAAGGAATGGCTGACGGAGCGTATCTACCAACACGGTAAGCTCATGACCCCGACGGAGTTGGTCGTTGGGATTACGGGTGAAGAATTGAATCCTGTTTATCTGGCTGATTATCTCGAAGAAAAGTTCAAAAACGTTTATAAGCTTCAGTAAAAAGTAAATGCTCAAATTCCTACTTAGCCCGTGCCGTTTCTGGTACGGGTTTTTGCTTATATCCTTAATCTTCCGCACCGGTAAATGCACGGCGCCAACGAACGCCGACAGGCGCTTATCCTTGGATGGGTTCCTCAACTGGAATAAGCGGTTTCAATGGACGCTTTCACCCACCCAAGCATACAATGTCGTGAGCTATAAGGTTACAAGGAGGATGTGCAAATGAGTAAAAGCTGGAAAATGATTCTGATCTTATTATTAGGGGTTGCTCTTCTACTGCCGGGCTGCAGCCCAAAGAAGACGGCAACGATCAAACTCGGCGAAGTAACCCGTTCGCTTTTCTACGCTCCACAGTATGTAGCGCTTACTCAAGGTTTTTTTAAGGACGAGGGACTGAATGTCGAGCTGCAAACAACAGCAGGCGGGGACAAAACCATGACCGCTATTCTGTCAGGTACGGTGGATATTGGGCTGGTTGGCTCGGAAACCTCGATTTATGTCGCACAGCAAGGAGCGGGAGACCCCGTGATAAATTTCGCCCAACTAACTCAGACGGACGGAACCTTCCTTTTTGCCCGCAAGCCTATTGCTAATTTCGACTGGAACACACTGAAGGGGAGTGAGTTTCTAGGTCAACGCAAGGGAGGCATGCCGCAAATGGCGGGTGAGTTTACGCTGAAGAAGAAGGGCATCGACCCACACAAGGACATGAATTTGATTCAGAATGTTGATTTCGCTAATATCGCTCCCGCCTTCGCATCGGGAACAGGTGATTATGTCCAATTATTCGAACCGCAAGCCTCCATATTTGAAAAGGAAGGCAGAGGGACCGTTATCGCGTCCTTCGGTGTTGAAAGCGGTCATCTCCCTTACACCGTCTATATGACCAAGAAGAGCTTCCTCGACAAGAACGCAGAAGAGATTCAGAAGTTTACGAATGCCATTCACAAAGCACAAAAATGGGTAGAGGCGAAGCCGGTGGATGAGGTCGTCGAAGCCATTGCAGAGTATTTTCCTAAGGTGGATAAGGAAATTCTAAAGAGCTCCGTTCAGCGTTATAAGGAGCAAGGGTCGTTTGCCACGGACCCGATCATTGACGAGCAGGAGTGGAACAATCTGCAGGATGTGATGGAAGCGGCGGGAGAACTAAAACAACGTGCGGACTATACCAAGCTGGTGGATAACCATTTTGCGGAAAAAGCGAAGATAACGGAAAAATAGCACAATTTCCAAAAAGATACGGAGGTAAGCTTCACGAAAGGGGGAGGCCCGATGCTAGAGCCGGCGCTACTACTTGACCAAGTCACGCATGTCTATGTGACGGAACGAGGAGCTACACTTGCTGTGGACAATATTGGATTTTCCGTGTCCCCCGGAGAATTCGTCAGTCTAGTGGGTCCCAGTGGATGTGGCAAAACGACGCTGCTTTCGATGATCGCAGGTTTAATTCAGCCCACACGCGGACGGATTGAGCGTAGGGGTCAGCCCTGTGATAAGCCATCATCGCGTATTGGTTATATGCTGCAGCAGGATTATCTTTTTCCCTGGAGGACCATTCTGGATAATATGATGATCGGGCTTGAGATCAATGGAACGTTAGACGAAAGCAGTCGGACTCGGGTAATTCATCTGCTCGATGAACTGGGTTTAAGAAACGTGCAGGATCATTATCCCCATCAGCTGTCTGGAGGCATGCGCCAACGCGCGGCACTGGTACGTACACTTGCCACTGAGCCAGACCTGCTCTTATTGGATGAGCCATTCTCGGCTCTTGATTATCAGACCAGGCTGCAGCTTGAGGAGCTTATTCTGGATATTCTCAAGGACCGGAACAAAACAGCGCTGCTGGTTACCCATGATATCTCGGAAGCGATTGCGATGAGTGATCGCGTTCTGGTTATGGAGCGGAATCCGGGAAGAATTCGCCGGGAGATCCGAATTCCGGATATCATCCGTTGTGCGGCGCCAATCGAATCAAGAGAGCTGCCGGGATTCCATCCGCTTTTTCACGAAATCTGGCAAGAGCTTGAGGGTCCAGATCGAAAGGGGATGGGGCGATGAAACGGGTCGGTTCAAGTGGCGACAACACCTCACTCGCAGGCTCTGAGCATCGCAAATATCTGATCCAACGGCGAAATGGTAGACGAAAGGTGCGGCTTACCCAATTCGCGATCCTGATCGGGTTTCTAGGAATATGGGAAGGGGCTGGCCGAGCCGGGTGGATTGATGTATTGCTCTTTAGCTACCCGAGTAAAATCGTCAAGCTTCTGATCAGCATGCTGAAGGATGGCACGTTGTATCCTCATATCGGAATAACGGTGACCGAGACAATTATTGGCTTTATCTTAGGAACCTTAATGGGGACGGCGCTTGCAGTCGTTCTGTGGTGGTCTCCATTCGTGGAAAAAGTGTTGGACCCTTATATGGTTGTCCTGAATAGCATGCCAAAGGTGGCGCTTGGTCCGCTATTTATCGTCGGGTTGGGACCCGGGCTGCTGTCGATCATTGGCACTACCCTTGCCGTAACGGTAATCATTACAACGCTAGTCGTGTTCGCCAGCTTCAAGGAGGTTGACCCGAACTATAGCAAGGTCATCCTCCTGCTTGGCGGCTCACGCAGACAGGTGTTTCGCCATGTTATTCTGCCCGCTGCCTATCCCGCGATCGTCTCAACGCTCAAGGTTAATGTAGGTTTATCCTGGATTGGGGTCATCGTCGGGGAGTTTCTCGTCTCGCAAAAAGGACTCGGCTATCTGATCGTCTATGGTTTTCAGGTGTTCAACTTTACGCTAGTGATCGGTAGTCTATTTCTCATCGCCATCGTAGCGACGATCATGTATCAGTTGGTCTCTTGGGCAGAGAAGCTGATGATGCGGCGCAGGTAGTGAGACCCTTGAGTAAGGGGCAGTCTGTGCGGACCATAGCTCACGAAAGGAAGATATTGCATTCTACCCCGTGACGTAGAGCTCTAACGGCGGCCACAGACCTTATTTGGCGGATAAAGGCATGTTCTGTACGCTGACGGCTGTAGCCGCCCTTATTTTCACTTTTTATAGGAATAAGAGACATTTCACATCGAATAAGGTCTCAGAGTTCCGTTAGGATTTGAAAAAGCACAATTTAATGCAAATAGCAGCTGTGGCAGCCGTTAGAACAGAATCGCAGGAAATTCAGCTTTAAGGCGCATATAGCTCTGAACTCCTGCATTTTACATCAATTAGCCGGTAAGCTTAGAGAAGCCATTAAAATTAACCATAGCTATTGGATAAGGTTCGATCTGATTCCGCATCGGTAAATGCACAGCATCAAAGGACGCCGAATGGCGCTTATCCTAGTGGAAAATGCATGCTAATTTGAACCATGACAACGTTTAAGGCAGTCCAAAAACCAAAAGTGGAAGATTTGTGTGCCCAAGCGTAGAGTTTACGTGGCGCCTTTGAAATGGCATCCTATTCTTCGTCTAATCAGAGGATGCCATTTCAAGAGTGCCCGAAGCCAACATACAAATCTGTAACGTCTTTGGTTTTTGGACGGCGCCAAAGGACGCCGATAGGCGTTTATCCTTGATAATATGAGAGTCACCGACTCACCGACAGATATAAAGAAAGGAACAAGCCGCTAAAACACAAATCTAAGAATGAACAGAACCGAGTAGAAGAAGAGACAGAAGCTCAAGATGAAATCTAAGATCCAGCGGTTCTCTAATGGTATTTTTTTAGCGAGAAGTGCGATCAGCAGGTAAAGCGTAAACATGCCGCTGATATATCTTGGTCCACTAAGGAGTCCTGTGGGGGAGAAGGAGATCAGAATATAGAGAAGCGAGAAGGCCGCATAGGACAGGCGAATTCTACCAGCGAAGAAGATGAGCATAGCTAAAGCAAAGAAAAACAAGAGGATACCTGGAATCCAGATGCCATAGGCATAATGAACATAGGCTCGGAAGGCTTTAGCGGCGTGGATCGATAATAGGTCTGCAAAAAAACCGAACTTCTGTTTCCAATGCTCTTTCTGGTAGACAAGGAACTGAAGCCAGTTTCCTGTGACCAGCTTATTGATCAGCAGGTAGATCCCCATCCCAAGCGGCGGCAAGCCCAGTGCAAGAATACTTTGACCAAGCCCCTTAAGAAATATTCGGTAATTTTTACTCTTAAAATGGCGGATAAGGTCTTGCTCGTACAGCAATTCAAGAAAGATAGGAAGCACAAGCAGCAAACCGTGGTTCCTCGTCAAGGTTGC
>JACMJI010000008.1 GCA_014380705.1 Gorillibacterium sp.
AAAGAAAAGGAGTTAGTAAGTCCAAGGCATCTTGTCGCAGATAAGAATGCTCTTGTCACAAAGATCTATGCCGAGAAGGGAAAATCTGTTGTTCTACACAATACCTATGTCCGTAAAGGGCAGGTGCTGGTATCAGGAGAGCTAGGTGATGAGAAGAACCGCGAGCTTGTTTCGGCTACAGGGAAGGTCTATGGATTGGTCTGGTATGAAACGACAGTTAAGGTTCCTCGCATACAGATCCACCGTAACTACACGGGGGAATCGTATAATCGCTCCTATCTTGTGATCGGGAAGCGTGGACTCCAATTAACGGGTTACCATAAAGGGAAATATAAGCAATCCCTTTCTCTTGGAGAACCTGAAATGCTGCATTTCCGCAACTGGGTAATGCCACTTGGCTGGCTAAAAGAAAAGGTCATGGAGACCAGGGAAGACAAAAGAGTCCTAACCGATACTCAGGCAAAAGAAATGGGCCTAAGGCGGGCAAGGGAGGACTTGCTCCGGGAAGCTGGAATGGATTCACGAATTGCTGGTGAACGGATCCTTGAGAAAAAGGTCTCCTCTGACAACCTGTTACTGCGTGTCCTCTATGAAGTGGAGGAGCAGATCTCGGTAGAGCAAGTGATTGTTGAGCAGATGGAACCAAAAAGTTCAAAAGTCCCGGCTGCCAATTAAATATTGAAGCTGGGGTTCAATGTATGCACGGCTTATTCTGAAGGGTAATAGCTCAGTTGCTTAACCTTGCAACGATTAACCCAATCATTTACACTTACCTTAGTTGAAGATTTTATCGAAAGTGAGGAGAATGATCGGTTTGAAAGAAAATATGGCCACGGGTAAGATTGCACTGGGCAATGTCGCAGAAGGTTTGGCGCTCTTCGGTCCACAGGATCGCTACCTGCACTTGATCGAGGAAGGCAGCACAGCAATAATTAATTCTCGCAGTGATGAGATCACCTTTTCGGGTGAATGGAAAGAGGTACAATCACTGGAACAGCTTTTTGAAGTGTTGCTTGAGCTTATTAGGAATAATTACACGCTTTCCGAACGAGATGTGGCTTATGCCCTTGAGCTTTCTAAAGAAATGAAAGCAGACCAGCTACTTCAGCTATTTAAAGGGGAAATTGCTACCACCTATAAAGGGAAGCCTGTTCGAATAAAAACAATAGGTCAAAAACAGTATGTCAGCCAAATTCGTAAGAATGACATTGTGTTTGGAATTGGTCCGGCTGGGACGGGGAAAACCTATATTGCTGTAGTTATGGCAATTACTGCACTTAAGGAAGGTCACGTCAAACGTATCGTCTTAACCCGGCCTGCAGTCGAAGCTGGTGAAAGTCTTGGCTTCTTGCCAGGAGACCTCCAGGAAAAAGTTGACCCCTATCTAAGACCGTTGTATGATGCACTTAACGATGTGCTGGGCCCTGATCAGGTGGTAAAAGCACTGGAGCGCGGCTTAATCGAGATCGCACCACTCGCCTATATGAGGGGACGCACATTGGAGGATTCATTCATCATTCTTGATGAAGCCCAGAACTCAACAGCTGAACAAATGAAAATGTTTTTGACTCGTCTTGGTTTTGGTTCCAAGATGGTTATCACGGGTGACGTGACTCAGATTGACCTGCCTCGCGGCAAAAAATCGGGTCTTGTTGAAGCAGAGAGAATCCTCCGCGGTATCAGTGAAATTGGATTTACATATTTCTCCGAGCAGGATGTTGTGCGTCACTCTCTTGTACAGAGGATTATCGTTGCCTATAACCATGACCAGGAGCAGCATAGCTAACGAATAGGTCCTTTACTTAAAGTCAACATCAGAATGATAAGGTTTTGTATGGTCAATTCTGATTCGGAATCGGTAAATGGATGGCTTAAATGCCGCTGAAGACGTTTTATCCATGGTGATAATGGTCCGAATGTGAACGGATCCGGAAAGAGGGTTAGTTCCAATGAACCGAAACGCGCCAGCCCGCAAAATGAAAACTCCATTATGGATGAATGGCTGGAAACAAAGTGCCTTCATCCGATTTTTTTTGTTTCTCTTTATTGCGGTTTTTGCCTATATATCGTTAATGGATCATGTTATTCCAAAAACCTATGATCTGCGGCCGGGTACGATCAGTAAACAAACGATCTATGCTCCGAAGCAGATGCTGGACG
This sequence comes from Gorillibacterium sp., assembly GCA_014380705.1. The sequence goes on from JACMJI010000008.1 coordinate 2,161, forward strand.
AAATAGGCACGGAAAAGGCTCGTGAGATCGCGGCCCAGAAGGTATCACCTGTCTATCGTTCTGTTTCAATGAGAAACGACCAGCTAGTCATTGAATTGTTCGATAAGCTTGAGTTTGCTTCCTCCGATCCTTTGATGACCTCCGACGAGAAAGTAAATTTTTATCGCAATGCCATTCCCCGTGTATTTAGTGAGCATTCAGCGGAAGTTATGGACTCTGCAGCTGTTAGTGAGCCGACAGATAGTAAACTGATTGAAGAAATGGATAAGCAGCTAATCGGACAAGAATACAAGTTTTCCGAGGAAGGTCTGTTTAAGCTGCCGCGCTTGACGACGGGGGACGTTGCAGCCATGGAGCCCGTTTCCCGGGATATCGTCAGTAAGCTGATGTTTGAGGGTGTTGTGGATACGGCAACCGTACGGTTGAAGGTAACGCAGCTTGTTAATTCTTCGCCCTTATCTAAGAATACTCAGCGAGAACTGGTACAGGAGATTGCTAAATTTGGTATTACTCCGAATCGATTCTATGATACAAATGCAACCGAGAAAGCACGAATCGAAGCCAGAGAAAAAACAGAGCCTGTCTACATCAACAGAAACGATGTTCTGATTGAAACAGGGGACATGGTTGATCAGGCGACCTATGATCGTCTGGAGAAAGCAGGGCTGCTGTATAAACATAGAAACTACAGACCTGTCAGTGGTCTTTCTATTTTTGTAATCCTTATGGTGCTTCTCTTATTTGTGCAAAGCAAACGCAGTGACATCAAAGCAAATGTTAATCCGAATAAGCAACTACTGATTTTGACAATCTTATTTGTATTGACAGTCATAAGCATGCGGCTTGTTGCAGTTGGACAAAATCTTGAATATCCAATGGTGGGTTACCTGGCGCCTATTGCCATGGGTGTGATGCTCGCGGTTATTCTACTCGATACCCCTATTGCAATAACGCTGGCCATCGTGTTCAGCATGATGTCTGCTGTCATTTTTAATACGGATCTGGATCAATTGTTCGATTTCCGTTTCGGTTTTGTCACCCTTACAGGATGTCTGACGGCGGTATACTCGATTCGCCAAGCTAGTCAGCGGGTGACTATTCTCAAATCAGGTATTGTCATTTCCTTGTTCTCATGTACTGCTGTACTGTCCATAGCATTAATGGAGAATAGGTTCGATGAGATTGCCTATTCCCTTGCTTATGCTGCAAGCAGCGGTATTATTACGGCAATCCTTGTGTTTGGGCTCCTTCCATTTTTTGAAACAGCCTTCGGTATGCTGTCTCCTCTTAAGCTTGTGGAGCTATCTAATCCGAACCATCCCTTACTGCGCAAGCTGTTAACCGAGACGCCAGGGACGTATCATCACAGCATTATGGTCGGAAATTTGTCAGAGGCTGCTGCTGAAGCAATCGGTGCTAATGGTCTGTTATGCCGGGTTGGCTCCTTCTACCATGATATTGGCAAAACGAAACGGCCAAGCTATTTTATCGAAAATCAGATGAATATGGAAAACCCTCATGATGATATTGATCCAGGTCTAAGCATGTCGATTATCACGGCACACCCCAGAGATGGTGTAGAGATGTTAAAAGAACACAAAATTCCCCGGGCAATTATTGATATAGCGGAGCAGCATCATGGGACAACCTTAGTTAAATATTTTTACCATAAAGCTTTAAAGAAACAGGGAGAAGATCCAGAAAATCCAATATCACAGGCCAATTACCGTTATCCAGGTCCAAAGGCACAATGTCGCGAAACAGCGATTGTTGGAATTGCAGATTGCGTAGAAGCAGCTGTTCGTTCCTTGCGTCATCCAACCATAGAGCAGATCGACAATATGGTTAGAAAAATTATTAAAGACCGCTTAGATGATGGTCAATTTGATGAATGTGATTTAACCATTAGGGAGATTGATGTCGTGTCTAAGGTTCTCAAGGAAGCACTGCTGGGTATTTTCCATTCGCGAATCGAGTATCCAAGCGACCTTCCTGCCAAATAATAAGACGTAAACGAGCATGTAATGGGTAATGAACAGAAGATACATGAGGAGGTAGATGTAAATGGCATTACGTATAGAATGGTCAAATGAACAAGAGCAATTTCCGATTGGTGATGAGTTAATTACCAAACTAAAGCATATCCTTGAGGTCGCTGGTGAAATGGAGGAGGTCATGGGTGGGGAGATTGCGTTATCCTTTGTAGATGATGAAGAGATTCGTCGTCTGAATAATGAGTTTAGGGGTAAAGATCAGGCGACGGATGTGCTTTCTTTCCCTCTGTTCGAGGAGGGAAATGAGGAGCCTGTTATAAATTATGAAGATTTAGAAGAGCTTGATGCTGAGAATGGCATATCCGAGGCGTTTGACGAAGAAGAACTTCTTGGTGACATCGTTATTTCTGTACCCCGTGCATTAGCTCAAAGCGAGGAATATGGGCATTCTGCTGAGCGTGAAATTGGTTTCTTGTTTGTCCATGGCTTTCTGCACCTAATTGGTTATGACCATGAGACAAGCGAGGAAGATGAGAAGATTATGTTTGCTCGCCAGGAGGAAATACTTGAACGGGCTGGACTTCCCCGGTGAGGACGGGTCCACGCTTTTTTAGAAGCTTACGGTTTGCATATGAAGGGGTTAAGTATGCATTAGCGTCCCAATCTAATATGAAGATCCACTTTTTTGTTACATTTGTGGTATTTATTTCCGCGGTCTTTTTCCGACTATCAGGTACAGACGTTTTATTTATTCTGCTCGCTGTCACGCTGGTTATTGTAACGGAGTTATTGAATACTGCTATCGAAAAGACGGTAGATCTAGCCATGCCAGAGCATCACCCCTTGGCCAAAATTGCCAAAGATACTGCCGCCGCCGCCGTGTTAGTTTCGGCGGTCTTTGCCGTAATTGTAGGTGTTACCGTGTTTTACAGGCCGGTAGAAAGGCTCCTGCTGACGGTACAGACAGCTCATAGTGAGATAACGGCTGAGACGATATGGATCTACCTGATGCTTGTCCTGATCACTGTCATTGTTGCAGAAACACGGTTTGGCCGGACGATTTTCCTGCGGCCTAGCCTTTTATCATCTATAGTTGTTTCTATGGCTACATTGATTACTTTATCGGTTAACAAGCCACTGCCCGCTATCTTATCGTATGCAATGGCCTCACTATTTCTTGTCATCTTATACCGTAGGAAGAATAGAACCATTCCAGGCCTGATTCTTGGAGCAGTCGCGGGGGCAGTCATAACCTTGTTAACGTATTATTTAAATTTCCTTTCATTGGTACCATTACATTAAATGGTGTTGTGGCAGCTTATAATCGTCAAGGAGTTGAAGTGCGTGAATAAACCTTCTAATGAACAATTGCTTATACTTGTCGAAGAAGCTAAACTTGCCAGAGAGAAAGCTTATGTTCCCTATTCAAATTTTCAAGTAGGAAGTGCACTGCTTGCTCAAGACGGCAGCATCCACCACGGCTGCAATGTAGAGAATGGGGCATATGGACCAACCAATTGTGCGGAACGTACCGCTCTGTTTCGGGCTATTGCTGATGGCTACCAACCAGGCACTTTTGTTGCTATGGCGGTTACTGGTGATACCAAACAGCCTATATCCCCCTGCGGTGTTTGCCGCCAGGTTATGGTTGAACTATGTGCACCCACGATGCCGGTCATCCTCTCTAACCTTAAGGGAGCTACCGCGATAACAACGGTTTCAGAGCTTTTACCAGGCGCATTTAGCCTCTTCCATGATGCAATAAACGATAATGAGTGTAAAAAGGAGTAGGATCATTGATGGCAACCAAGATGGACAACAGGGGTAACCCTCCAAAGAAGCCTTATAAATCTGGCTTTGTAGCAATTGTTGGAAGACCTAATGTCGGTAAATCGACATTAATGAATAAAGTAATTGGCCAGAAAATAGCGATTATGTCTGACAAACCGCAGACGACCCGTAACAAAATTCATGGTGTCTATACTAAAGAAGATCTCCAAATTGTTTTTCTTGATACCCCCGGTATTCACAAGCCTCAATCCAAGCTTGGCGACTATATGATGAAGGTAGCTGAGGGAACGCTAAAGGAGGTTGATGCTGTCCTGTTCCTGGTTAATGTCGATGAGGAGCTTGGCGGTGGCGATCGTTTCATCATTGAACGTCTTAAGGACGTAACAACTCCTGTTATTCTTGTGTTGAACAAAATTGATAAAATAACTCCGGATGCCCTGTTTCCGATCATAACGGCATATAAGGATCTTTATCATTTTGCAGAGATCGTACCTGTATCTGCGCTACGCGGGAACAATGTAGACACACTCTTGACACAGGTAGAAAAGTTTCTTCCTGAAGGGCCACAGTATTATCCAGCCGACCAAGTGACCGACCACCCAGAGCAATTTGTTTGTGCCGAGCTTATTCGGGAAAAGTTGTTGATGCTAACCAGGGAAGAAATTCCTCACTCCATAGCTGTTGCTATTGAGGATATGATGGTCGAAAGTAGTGGTATGGTTCGGATTCGAGCCGTGATCTATGTAGAACGGGATTCCCAGAAAGGGATCATCATTGGCAAAAAAGGTGCGTTACTTAAAGAAGTTGGACAACTGGCGCGAAAGGATATCGAAACACTGCTTGGCTCCAAAACATTTTTGGAAATATGGGTAAAAGTGAAGAAGGACTGGCGGAATCAAGAGCGGGTACTTAACGATCTTGGCTTCGGGAAAGAGTAAGGTTCTATAGCAGTTCTGCGTCTCCCATTAATTACAGTGTCCTATCCAGGGTTAATTACTCGATTTCATCCTAATACTACTTACGTCATCATGATATGGGGAGGATGGGAATGATGAAAGAATTTTTCTGGAAGTATTTCCAAAATACCGGGAATGTTGATGCTTATTTAATTTATAAGGAGCCTCTTGAGCAAGAAGAGGGACAAGCATTGGATCGTGAAGAGGAGTTAGCGAAACAAGCGGAAGTGGATATATTCAGTTAAGCAGGGGCTGAGTAATACTGCTTAATGCTCTAGTTCGCTATTCGGGAGTTGAGGGATATGCTGGAGCATACGCAAGGTATAGTATTACGAAGTATGGATTACGGTGAAGGTCACCGAATTATTTCTTTACTAACGGACCGGCTCGGAAAGATTAGTGTCATGGTTCGTGGTGCAAAAAAAGCGAAAAGTCGGCTGGCTGGGGTTTCACAACCTTTTACGTATGGCGACTATGTCATTTATTTGGGTGGAAGCGGCATGGGAACCCTAAATCAAGGTGATACGATTGAATCACATCAGCCCTTGCGAGAAGATCTTCATAAGGCAGCCTACTCCTCATATATCGTTGAAATGGTCGATCGTCTGGCTCCTGAGAGAGAACCCAATCACATGCTGTTCGAGCAATTAAAGGCAGCCCTGCTAGCAATCGCCGAGAATAAAGATGCCGACATCATCATTTCGATTATCGAAATGAAAATGCTCGCACTTGCCGGGTACTTACCCCAGCTTGACGAGTGTATTTCATGCGAAAGTGATGAAGGGGTAATGCACTTAAGTATCAATCAGGGTGGAATTCTGTGTCCTCGGTGCAGGAGCAAGGATCCTACTGCGCTTCCTTTATCACCAAAAGCCTTACGACTTCTGCGTTTATTCCAACGTGTGGACCTAAGACGTCTCGGTTCTACAGAAGTATCCCTTGAAACGAAGGCCGAGATTAAGCAGTCCATGCGTTCCTTCATGGATATACATATGGGGACAAAATGGAAATCACGTGATTTTCTTGATCAGATGGAAAAATACAACATTTAATGTTGTAATAATTAAAGAGCGACCACATCGATTGAAAATCGATTATGGTCGCTTTGTTAATTTGTATATCGCAGTGAAACAGGGATATCACTGTTCGGTAATTATCACTTCCTGAATTTCGAAGAAATAAGGATTAGTCAAAGGTACGAAGGTGTAGGGCTCGGTAAATTATCACTTCCTGAATTTCGAAGAAACAAGGCGAAGTGAATGGTATGAAAAAGTGTGTGCCTTGGTAATAGTCACTGCCTGAATTTCGAAGAAACAAGGCGAAAAAATGTTGGTACTGTTGGTACTGTTGGTACTGTTGGTACTGTTGGTACTGTTG
>JACMJI010000009.1 GCA_014380705.1 Gorillibacterium sp.
AGGTAGAACAAAACGTGAATCGATGTGTTGTCGAAATCACGATGGAGGGCCGCCCAACGGTTATGCTGGTTCCAATCGTATTACTAAATGGAAACTAAATGACTCACAGGGGATTATGGATAAATAAATTTGAAAAGCATGTTGCGCTGGCAGCATGCTTTTTCTGCTATGGCAGAATGTAATAACTTTATATAAGGTTCATTCCATTAGGGTGGACATATGGTTTCATGGGTATTATATTGAGTGCAGCGGATCGGATTTTTGCGCTGGACTTGAGCGCTGAGGCGAGGTCAAAGTCAAGCGGATAGAATATGGGAAGCCCACTATCCTCAGATAAATGGGTTTTCTTTTGAGCCTAATTTACATAAGGAGAGGTAAGCATGCTGTTCAAACAAGCAGAACTGTACAATGTAGTGGAACTGGTGGAAACAGAGGATCGGGAAGGGTTTTACATATCGCGGCTGCCTAGCCGGGTAAGGAGCCAGATCAACAAAGCTGCGGATAGCAACGCGCTGAACCCCTGCGGATGTGAGGTTCGGTTCTGCTTAGTCGGCGAATCGGCAACGATCTCCTTGCGCCGGGAGCCTGCCCTAGGGTTAACGCTAGAGACGGGAATCGCCGAGGTTTTTCACGGCTGCTTCCAAGGTTCTTATCAATCGAGCCCCCAGCCGGTAGGCTGTGAGACGGTTTCCATCGTCGTCACCAAACCGGATCAGATGGCACGGTTGGAGAAGATCGCTGCCCAGAATAACCATCCTTTTGACCCAAATGTGGTTCGTGTGATTCTGCCCTACGATTGGAAGAACCGTTTAGTGGATATTCAAGGGGATATCACTCCCCCTCTGCCTAGTCAAATTCCAACAGTCCGTTATTTAGCCTACGGCTCGTCGATTACTCACGGCAGTTGTGCGGCAAGTCCCAGCGAAACCTACGCCATGCGAACGGCCAGGCTGCTGGGAGCAGATCTGATCAACATGGGCTTCGCGGGAAGCGCCAAGCTGGACGAAGCGATGGCGGAGTATATCGCTTCGCGAACAGATTGGACCTTTGCCTCTATGGAGTTGGGGATCAATGTGCTGGGTGAGTGGACCGTAGAAGAGTTCGAGCAGCGGGCGGATGCCTTTACTCGAATCATGAGAACCTGCGGACAAGAACGGCACGTATTCTGGACGGACCTGTTTACTACAGGACAAGATTATGAAGGTGACTCCAAAGGGGATGCCTTCCGGAACGTAATCCGCACCAAGATTGAAGCCTCTGGAATGCCGAATTGGCATTATCGGAGCGGGCTTGAGCTCCTGACTTCCTCTCACGGTTTGACGGTAGATTTGGTGCACCCTTCCTCTGTAGGGATGGAGGACATTGCCAATCAATTAACGGCTTGGATGAAACCCCTGGTGCAATTCCTTTAAGCATTTCTCCATACCGTTTTGCGGAAAAAAATAGTTGCGATGAGGAGCGAATATCTATGTTTATTAATCCGGTCATTCCGGGGTTCTATCCGGATCCCAGTATCTGCCGCGTGGGTGAGGACTATTACTTGGTTACCAGTTCCTTTGAGTACTTCCCCGGTGTCCCTATATTTCACAGTCGGGATTTGATTAACTGGCGTCAAATAGGCCACTGCCTGACCCGGAGTAGTCAAGTGAATTTGTTAAACTCGAGAAGCTCAAAGGGTATCTATGCCCCAACCATAAGGTATCATCAGGGTAAGTTTTACATGGTTACTACGAATGTGAGTGACTGCGGGAATTTCTACGTATGGACAAGCGACCCCACTGGGGAGTGGTCTGACCCGATCTTAGTCGATCAGGGGGGAATTGATCCGTCCTTGTTGTTTGATGATGACGGGAAGGTGTATTTTACGAGCAACGGCTACGAGGAGGGTCTGGGAATATACCAATGCGAGATTGATATCGCAACGGGAATCAAGCTTTCACCGACCCGTAAGATCTGGGGCGGAACAGGGGGGGCCTATCCGGAGGCTCCGCATTTGTACAACATAGCAGGTACGTACTATTTGATGATCGCCGAAGGCGGCACGGAATACGGCCACATGGAGACGATAGCGAGAAGCAATAGCCCTTACGGACCTTTCGAATCCTGTCCGCAAAATCCCATTCTGACCCACCGAAGTGTTGACAGCCCGATTCAGGCGACAGGACATGCTGACTTGGTTCAAGCACATGATGGTAGTTGGTGGGCTGTATTTCTAGGCATACGGCCAATTGTGTATCCTCCCCGGCATCATTTGGGTCGCGAAACCTTTCTCGCGCCTGTTACTTGGACAGAGGATGGCTGGCCGGTCATTGGAAATAACGGCAGAGTCGATCTTCAGATGGACGTTCCTACACTGCCGCAGGTCCCTTGGCCTCTTACCGCCAGCAGGGATGATTTTGACGAAGAGAAGCTCGGACTGGAATGGAACTTTCTAAACAACGGTGAGGAAAGGGACTGGTCGCTGAAGGAAAGAACAGGCTGGTTGAGACTGTATGGCTCAGCTGAAGCGCTGAAGGATACAGGACATGTTACTTTTGTCGGCCGCAGACAACAGCATTTCAACTGTGCCGCTACCACTAAACTGGAATTCGGGCCTTCTCAGGATGGGGAAGAGGCTGGAATTACTGTTTTAATGAATCATCGATTTCATTACGACTTGGCTGTTGTTCGGGTGAATGGAGAACGATGCCTGCTATTTCGCCGCCAGCTTGGGGATTTGATAAAAGAAGAGTTAACGCCTATTCCTGGGGCCCAGGCTGTACAATTATCGGTTGAAGCCGATATCGAACATTATGTATTCTCTTATCTTTTGGGGAATGGGGATAAGGTCATCATCGGCAAAGGCGAATGCGGCACCCTATCGAAAGAAGTGGCTGGCGGGTACACTGGCGTTTATTTTGGGCTTTATGCTACAGGAAAAGGTCGACGTTGCTCGGTTCCGGCTGATTTTGGCTGGTTTGAGTATCGGGACGGCTCAGGTGATCCACTCATTTAATTGATTGAGTGAAATAGATTACTCTGATTAGACGAAGAAAATGACAAGAGCAAGCAGCATGGCTAACAGCTGTTTGCCAGAACATGAAAAAGATCGCACTCCGCTTTGCCAAAATGGCTTAAGGGATGCGATCTTTTGTATTTTAGCTATGCGACGTCAACTTCATTTTTAATAAACAAGAGATTAAATCATACGTTCCCGAGAGGATTCGAACCTCCGACCTGCAGTTTAGGAAACTGTCGCTCTATCCTGCTGAGCTACGGGAACACAGTACCATCTATTATATCATATTGCCTATGGGCTAGGCAACTTCTAGTAGATCTCATCTCAAAAATGAAAAACTAGGATTGACACTGTGTATATAAATTTAAAACTGTGTATATAGTGATAATAACAGTCGCAACAACTTTCGAGGTGATTCATCTGTATATCGTATTATCCAATAGCGAGCCCGCCCCGCTTTATGAGCAGATTAAGAAGCAAATTATGGAGCAGATTGTCAGTGGCAAGCTTTTTCCCGGAGAAATGCTCCCATCTATCCGGTTGTTGGCCAAAGAGCTGGAAATCAGCGTCATTACTGTAAAGAAGGCTTATGACGACTTGGAATCAGAAGGGTTCATCGTTACACGTCCAGGTAAAGGCTCCTGTGTCGCCGCGGCCGGAGCAGAATTTATTCGAGAGATGAAACTAAAGACGATGCAGCAATTTTTCGAGCAGGGGATTGGCGTATGTCGGGAGCTGGAAATGGATGAAGCGGCGATAATGG
>JACMJI010000010.1 GCA_014380705.1 Gorillibacterium sp.
CTAACCTGATCCCTCGCCAAAAATAAGTTAAATAAATACGTTATTTTTACTTGATAATAATTTCAAATACGCGACTCTGCACCATCAATATAGATCGGAGTTCCCGTAACGTGGGATGACTCTTTACATGCAAAGAATAGGACTAGATCAGCTACCTGCTCAGGTGTTCCGGGACCACCCTCCAGTGGTTGCGAACCTTGCGGATAATGCACAGGAATCTGAATTTTCTCAACTTCTGGGGATACGGATGTATTCTGATCAATATTGGTACTAATCGCTCCGGGACAAATTGCATTTACACGGATCTTGTATCGAGCTAGCTCAAGCGCTGCCATCTGCATAAATGCGACCTGACCCGCCTTGCTTGTACTGTATGCAGAAGCACCAAACATGGAAAAAGATCGGTTGCCATTAATTGAACTTGTAATCAGAATGCTGCCCCCGTTCACCTTGAGATAAGGAATTGCATATTTAACCGTGAGGAAGGTACCCATTAGATTAGTATTTAAGGTTTTATTCCATTCCTCCACTGTCAATTCTTCTATAGGAGCAATTGTTCCGTTAATACCAGCGTTGGCAAATACAAAGTCCAATTGTCCATACCTCTTAATCGCTTGTTGGAAGCCATCCTCTACTCGTTTAGGATCCGAGATGTCCACATCGACGACAAACGCTTCCCCGCCCTCATTCATAATTTGCTGTACCGCTTCGTTAGCTCTAATTTCTCCAAGGTCCATGATGCAAACCCTTGCTCCATGTCGAGCTAGTACAATTGCCGCTTCCCGGCCAATTCCTGAACCACCGCCGGTAATGATCGCCACCTTGCCCTCCATGCGCTTTATCTCAGTCATCGCTCATTAGCTCCTCTCAACTATTTGGGTAAGATATCGCTATTTTAACCACTTTCACCTATGTACAAACGCAGGTGAAAAAACAGACAGCCCCGGATTTTTCCCAATAGGACTGTCATTATAGGATTTGGGTATTTAAGAATCCTAACGGCAGATTACCCTCGATGACTATTCCTCTAGAACATCCGTGAAATAGCTTCACTGCCTTTCATGCCCGGCACAATCCCGCGTTTGGCTGCTTCGTGCGTAACGGATTCCATTGGTGCATCAAGCAGTTCATCGAGAGTTCGAACGCCTACCGCACGTGCCGCAATAATCTCTCGATCCTTAAGTCGTTCATTAAGCAGCCCTATATCCAAAGCCCCACACATAATGTATCCAATGTCTGTTGTCACAGCGATTAGCGTTGTCTTCGGCAGCTTCACTTCTATCCCGAGCACCATTTGATCATGGATGCGAATGGGGTTGACCTTTATCACACATACGCGCCTCCCTTTCTGTGATTTCTTAATACAATATGAGGGTGGACATGAGTTGGTATAGGTCATTATAGTTTATAAGTGCCCAAATACAGCCCAAACGAATTAGATTAAGCTCAACTTCCTATGAAATAAGTGGTAAGCACTATTGTCCGGTTTATTTAAATGTTATAGTAGTATTACATCTATGGGTGAAGGTTGGGGAGTATGCGGTATGTATAGGGGAAAAGACACCAAGAATAAATATTTGTTTAATGTCGATATCATGGTAGAAGGATACAGTAATGGAATCGCTCTTGAGTCCCTTCTGCATTCTTTGAATCAGGAGAAGTTTCTAGATTACGAAGTGAAGAGTGGAATAGAACTGGGTCAACTGATTCGAAGTGTATTGACAGAAGTTAGCTTGAAAGATCAAATTCACGATAACCGTGACGAAGCAAGCAAAGAACAGGCAGTGTCATCCGATCAGCAGAATGATCAGAAAGAGGCTGCCACTCGTAAAATCAACTCTTTAAGGGCAGATCATAACGCCTCTAAGAAAAAAGCTGCTTTGACTGCGGATAATCAAAGGTTAAGCCAACTAAAACACTCTGAAGACAAGATAAGCCTTTCTTTCCTAGGGGTTCTGGATAGCTACAAAACAAATAATACTTTAGTACGACTGACGATATTAAAAGGGAAGGGAATTAAGATCAGCATTCCCTGCCGTATTCTAAATTACGAAGAAGCGACCGACTCCTTGACGGTCTATCATGTAGATGAGAAAATTGTCTATCAATTTCGCTTAACAGAAGTTGACGATCTTTCTGTGAATGCATGAATAATAACAACCCGTTTGAGCGCTTTGGCGCAAGAACGGGTTGTTTGTTATGGACTGCCGTTACTTGGATGAATGAAAGCTGCTTGGCCAAAAAACATAAGCATCACGATCTCGCTCAGCACCAAGTCGTTCTAGTACTGGAGCAACGGAAGACTCGGCTGTACGCACACCGTTCCACTGTTCCACCTTAACTTTTTTAAGTCTACTCCATTGCAATAGGGAACGTAATGCGTCCTTTAGTCTATCCTCCCCAACAAGTGGGGGTAACGGATTGATTCCGGTCTCAGTTGGCTTCCCTCTTGGATCATCCTCTGTAAGTTCCATGATACGCTTCCCTCCATTCTCCAGCCATAGCTCCCATCTCCCTGAATTTAGCAGAAGGTAATGACTTGATTTACGAGAAAATGCGGCAAGCGAATGTTCGGGCCAGGCAAGAATCGTGCCGAAGGGGTTTGCCGGGTCTGCTGCACATAACATAAGATTTTTAGTGGCTCCAGTAAAGGCCGAATTAGAACGCATGCGTTCTATGGCTGCTTTCTCTGCATACTGCATTGTAGATAATCCAGCCACAAAATAACCTCGCGTCAGCATCCCCCAATCCTCCAGCCGCTTTAATATTCCATACAGATCATCCCAAGAGTATGGAGAATAGATACAAGCAATCTCCCGGGTCAGGATAGTAAAGCGGGCTAGAAGATGTTTGACCCAGGCTGCTGCTGCGGGATCCTCACCATTAGGAATACGTCTGGCTGCCCCCACTGAGACTCGATCCCTTCCTTGGCTAGTCAATGCATACCATCGTCCAAGACCCGACTGAAACTTTCCAGCCCTTATGTTCTTTGTGGCTACTGCTGTGGAATGAAGCCGAAGAGGAGCAAATTGATCGTTAGCCACATTCCCTTCCCATACAAGGTCAATCAGGCAATCTAAAGTCTCAGAGGGAAGCTGGTTCATTTCCCTTGCTAAACTAGTGAGAAAGCTAGCCCCTCTCTGCTGAAGCTGAGCGAGCAGCTCGGGATGACGCGTTGGGGTTGTTTTGTTCATGAAGGGTGAATACAGTTCTTTGGATTCCGCAAGAAAGAATGCAACCCTTCCCTCCTTCTCCCCATCCTCCCTTTTCCCTACCCAACGCACTTCACCTGAGGAGCATAATAAATCCAAATCCGTTGAACGATAACCGGAGATTCTGGCTGGCAGTATGTAGGATTCCCAATGAGATTTAGGCAAGAAAATCCCTTCCAGCTTGGCTAACACTTGACGCAGCTGATCTGATCCGCTCCCCTCGAGCAAGGTATTCATAGGGCTCACCGAGAGACCAAGTTGATCTGCGAGAATATGAGTATAACGAGCTGTGGGGATCGGTTCTGCTTGTTTGCGAAACTCGTCCAAAGAGAAACGCATAATCCGTGCAGCAACCTTACTTGCCGTCCACAGTTCTTCTTCACTCGACTCTGCAAAAGGAGCACGCTCCAGCTGCTTGGCTTCTCGCCACTTGGCAATGATTTCACGGGACTGTTCTAGTGAAAGATCATAGCGGGCTGACATATCATCAGGGGTAAAAGCAATCCGATGCTGTGTAAACCGGCGGAGAACAAAGTCGATGGATAAGGGACGCTCGGGAAAATCACGATAGAATTCCTGCTCATTCGAACATATGAAGCGTTCCTCTCCTGCTATTGTAAGCTCGATCACACGAGCATCTTTTTGAAGCTCCAAGAGAAACTCTACCACACCTTCCCCGAGCAGTTTAACCAGCTC
>JACMJI010000094.1 GCA_014380705.1 Gorillibacterium sp.
AGGCGTTACCCTGCCTCATGACAGGGAATATTGCGGACGATTATGTCATAGATATCACTCATGAAGGAGATCTCCAAGACTTGTCTCACGAATTGGGAGTGTGTCTGAATGGTTGTGCTATTGCTGTTTTTTATCCTCTTCGTTGCTTTGGCAATCGTGGGGGATATTCAGGCCTCATGGGAGATGACGATTGCTTGCACGATAGTGAGTTTGTTGGTGTTTGCTCTTATGGTTATTTTCAAACGAGAAGAACGCGAGGCTAGGAGGTTTGCTAGGTGGTTGGATGAGAATGAATCCTCTTTCTATGATGATCTGATAACGACTACCTACTATCAGAACATATTCATCCGCCCTCAAACCCTTTTCACAAGCTACCAAGCTGTCATTTCATTCGTTTTTTTTACGACGACCTTCACCTCTAGAAAACTTGTCGACCACACCAAAAAAGCAACTCATTATAAACGAGCCTATAGTCTATTGTCTGTGGTATTCGGTTGGTGGTCGATCCCTTGGGGACCTATTAAAACCATTCAAGTATTAGCTGGCAATATGAGGGGCGGCAGGCAACTATCTGTTCATGAAATGCTCGAATATGGTGCAGAGCGCCCAAGTGTAAAGGGAATGACTCCGCTTATTCAGGCTGTATATCTTAACCAACAGGATAAAGTATTTAAGCTGCTCGACAGGGCGAGTTCGGATATTTACCTTACTGATTCGGAAGGGCGAACGGCTCTTATGCGGGCAGCCGAAATTGGAAATATAGAAGTGTTTGATTTTCTGCTAGCCAAGGGTGCTAATGTCCATGATCGAGATGAGTATGGTGATACGGTCCTGATAAGAGCAGCCGCCAATGGTAATGGAGCGATTGTTAGCAGAGTTCTACAGTTTAGAATTGACCCAAATGAGCTTAACGATGATGGTGATTCTGCTTTGGCATATGCAGAAGGCCGCGGTTACACCTATGTTGTTAAGCTTCTGCAGGCCGGAGGAGCGATAAGCCAGAAACAGCAAGCAGCCAGCCCCCAATAATCGGAGGCTGGCTGCTTTACTCTATCAGAATGAATATTAGGTAAGGACTATTCTGATTCCGCATCGGCAGATGCACGGCACCAAAGGAAGCCGATAGGCGTTTATCCTTGACGAGACTTATTCGTTTATTGGTACAGGACGGTAGTCGGTTTGCAAACGGGTGATATTGTGAAGCGATAATCATAATGACCTGGCTTTACTTTATATTCCTCGTGAATCGTGCGAGTCCAGCCGGTGTCTCCTCCTAAGCCGCTATGAAGATGATCAATATTGAGAGTGATCGTATCGCGGTGTGGAAGATCTTCGATGTGCTTGGCTAAGTTAAAGTCAGAAACGGTATTTCTGTGTGCGTCGTAATGGAACGGTGCGGGTGCTGTAATTTTCAAACCACACCCTTCCTGATCCGTGAGAGTGAGCCAGCGAACATCTTCTTTACCGCCGCATTCTACAGGGAGAATGTAAGGACAGGCCTCATCATCCACGTTTGTCTGGTAGAGACCGATATGGGCGCTGTTCTTGCGGTCAACATAATTCTCGTGTGGTCCTCTGCCATACCATTGTAGTTGGCTGAGCGCATCGGGCAGAGTAAGTGTTACCCCGATCCGCGGGAGTGCAGATAAGGAAAGAGTGGCATCCATTCGATGGGCAACCTCCATGGTCCCGTCTCCTTGAATGGTATAGACAACAATTGAGGTTGCGCCTTCTTCTTTTTTCACCCCATGCAGGAAGGTATGAACTTCAACCTGAACCACGTTCGGCATGGTGGAGGTTGCTGCCACGGATTGAACGTTCCGCACGAGAGCGTCTAGTCCATAGCTTTTCCACTCTCCCCCGAAAGAATCAGCATCTCCTTGACCCCAGTCAATTCCGGTAGAGGCACGAAACATATTCTCGTAAACACCAGTTAGCAGCAGCTGCTTGCCATGATATTGATAGTTCGTACACAATCCTTCCCGTTGGTCAAACTGGATATGGAAATGTTCTCCACGGATGTGGATAAATTGTCCGTCCTCCGTCAGGGTCAGGTTGCCGCTAGGATGAACGGGTAGTGTAGGCTCAGCCGCTGTTTGCACGGGCAGTTGGATTTGTTGTGTGTATATTTCATAGCCAGCTTTCGCCCACGCTGTAGAATTACGAAGTCTTGCAGAGAAGTTGATAAAGTATTCTGCGCCAGCGCGGCAAGGGATAGCTTCAAAAGCAATGTTGAGTGATGCTTCTGCTCCAGGCTTCAAGTCGGGAAGAGGAAGCGATCCATTCTGGATGACGATACCATTCTCAATCATGCTCCAGAACAGCTCTAGGTGCTCCAAGCCATGAAACATATATTTATTCGCTACCGTTACTTCTCCTTGCAAAATATTCCGGTCCTTAATAGCCATTGGTGCTTGTATTTTTTTGATTTCATGGGCACCAGGGTGAAGCTCCAGGTCAGGGGATACTACCCCGTTTAAACACATATCAAGAACAGGGTCCACGATGCTTTCTCCGAAATCGCCGCCATACGCCCAACTAAAGGATCCATCTGCGTTTGACTTGCGGATGGCTTTATCGGACCAGTCCCAAATGAAACCGCCTTGAAAACGGGGATGCTTGTCAATCATGTCCCAAAATTTAAAGAAATTACCGTTGCTATTGCTTTTGGAATAGGCATACTCGCACATAATCATGGGCCGCAGATCCTTGCCGTCCGTCATGACCTCCTCCACCCATTCCATTGAAGGATACATGGGCACTCTCACATCGGAGATCTGCGGACCTGGATCGCCACTTTCATACTGAACAAGCCGCGAAGGATCATAATAACGAATCCATCCCGCCATGGAAGCATGATTGGCACCGACACCGGATTCATTGCCAAGCGACCAGAAGAGAATGGAGGGATGGTTTTTGTCACGCAGGACCATCCTGACAGCTCGGTCAAGATAGGCTTGACTCCACTGGGGATCATTAGATAATGTACCCTGAATACCGTGCGTCTCGAGATTAGCCTCATCCACGAGGTACAGTCCGAGTTCGTTGCAAAGGTCATACCAATAGGGATCATTGGGGTAGTGACAGGTGCGTACAGCATTAAAATTCAGCTGCTTGATCTTTATCGCTTCTTCGCGCATCCGTTCAGGAGAGATCGTTCGACCGGTATCCGGGTGATGCTCGTGTCGATTCACGCCGCGGACGATCAGGCGCTTGCCGTTTAACAGAATGACACCCTCCGGCGATCGGTTTATTTTTCTGAAGCCTACCTTGCAGCTTTCGTAATCAATTTCGCGTCCCTCTGGATCTACAAGCGTGAGTACTAATGTATAAAGATTTGGTTCTTCAGCGCTCCACAGCAATGGACAGGAAATATCCGCCACAAGCAGAGCAGATCCATCATCAGGCAGGAAATCCGCGCGCATATACATCGGGGTGCTTGTAGAAACCTTGACAGCCGGCAGGACAGCAGCAGTGGATTGATCGGGATGCAGCAAACGGGCTTTAATTGAGTAATCCCCGTAATTGGAATCTTTATTTACATACCCATGAATGACCAGCTTGCTATTCTCAAAGTTATCGTCCAGATGAGTTTGAACCTTGAAATCGCGAATATGATGCTTCGGTTTGCTGTAGAGTACAACGGAGCGATGAATCCCCGATAGATGCCAGTAATCCTGATCCTCAAGATAAGTACCATCAGACCAGCGCATCACCTGTAGTGCCAATTGGTTCTCTCCGGGTTTTACATAATCCGTAATCTTAAATTCTGAATTAAGCTTGCTGTCTTTGGAAAAGCCGATACATGTCCCGTTGATCCACAAGTAATAAGCGGACTCGACGGACTCAAATTGAATAAACAATTCTCTGTCTACCCAATGATCGGGGATCTGAAAAGAAGTCAAATAACAGCCGGTAGGGTTGTCCTCAGGAACAAATGGTGGATTTAAAGGCAAGTACCGATCATGCAATTCTTCAGGCTGATGATCTCGTAGAGGGCGGCCGTTTGGATTTTCTATGCTAAAGGGGTACAAAATATTGGTGTAAATGGGCTTCTTTAACCCTTGTAGTTCCCAACTGCCGGGAACCTGTATGGATGACCAGGATGAGGTATCGAAGCCGTGTTGGGCGAAGTTTTCTGGTACGGCCTGAGGTTGGGGATACATTTGAAACCTCCAGGTTCCGTCAAGAACCTGAACATACGTGGATTGACGGCGAATCATTCGTGCCGCTTCTTCCTCAGAAGAATAAGCTCCCCAAGGGGAATGCATGGGCTGGCGATTGATTTGCAGAACATGGGGGTTCTCCCAGTCGTTATGAAGTAATTGTGGTCTCATTTCTATGCCTCCGAGGTACAATTATTTTGTGATTTAGATTCATATATATTTCATTGTATACAAGATTCTGTTAGAGTAAATAACAAGAATTTGTTATGATAGTACGATTTTGCTTACTTGGGGGATAGGGTAGTATATGTTCACTCACCATTATTTGCCGACACCAGCATTCAATCAATATATCTGCTACCCAGAGTGGATTGGCCAGTACAATCAAATGCCCAATCATCAGGTGTACAGACCAATCGGATTATTAAAAACGTTTAATCTCCACCTGGTTTTTTCCGGGAAAGGGTATGTCCAGAATGCAAAGCAGCGATATGAGCTGAATGCAGGGACAGGCTTCTTATACGACATGTGTACGGTGCAAAATTATGGAGCAGATGAGAGAGATCCATGGGATGTCCGGTGGGTTCATTTTCACGGTGCGGGGATTGAGAACCTGCTTGGCTCAGAGATCCTGGGGGAGAAATGCTGGAAGTTCCATTTTACAAGAAGAGATCATTTGGGTAAGCTGATGGATGAAATGATGGAATTATGCAATCCTTTTCAAACGGAGCATGAAATCAGACTATCTACTCTATTGTATGAGTTGCTAATTGATCTGCGTATTCATGCTGAGCCATGGAATACAACCGTATCCAATTCGGATCGGGAGCGACTGCACAGGAGTGCCGAGTATATACGCCTTCATTATGCTGAAGACATTAGTCTAGCGAATATCGCTAAGGTTGCCGATTACAGCCCATCGCATTTCAGCCGGACTTTTCACCGAACGATGGGCAGGACGCCTGTACAATATCTAAATGAAACAAGGATTATTATCGCCAAACAGTTACTTGCCTCGGGCACTCTTCCAGTCAAGGAAATTGCCTTGGCTACTGGCTTTCAACAGAGCAGCTATTTCATCAAACGATTTCATCAGCATGAGGGCGTGACCCCGCAGCAGTACCGGGCTATGCACTCTTTTAGATAATGATATTATTCGTTCCGGGCTGACATCCATGTCCCATAGCTTTTTTTCAACATATCCTAAAAGGGAGTGAAGTTAAAACGGGGGGGGAGTTAACCATTATAGCGAAACGAAAGGGTCCTGCGTATGTGCCCGGACATTTGATCGTTAAATGTCATCATGGTGTTTCTCATGCGACAATGTGCAAGGAATATCGAAAGAATGGGGATCGTCTGATTTCCCATAATGCCGCGCTTAGTTATGATGTCATCAAGGTCAAGGATAAGCTGGAGCATGCCCAGGAGAAATATAGCAAGCATTCCTGTGTAAAATGTGTCGAGCTCAATCACTATCGCTATGTAACGGAAATACCCAATGATCCAGACTATAAGAATCAATACGGATTAACGAAAATAAAGGCTAATCTAGCTTGGAATATTACAAAAGGAAGAGAAGCATCGATCATAGCCATTGTGGATACTGGCGTTCAAAGGAGTCACCCGGATCTTAAGGATAAACTGCGTACGGGCTACAATTTTGTTAGCAATAATAAGGACACAAACGATGACAATGGACATGGGACACATGTAGCTGGTATTGCAGCGGCAATAACCAATAATCGGATTGGGGTTGCCGGAACGGCACCGCGCAACCGGATTCTTCCGGTAAAGGCTTTTGACAACAATGGAATGGCAACAACGCATAACATTGTTCAGGGCATCCTGTACGCGGCAGATCAAGGTGCGCGAGTGATTAACATGAGCTTCGGAGCGGGTGCCTATTCCTCTGTAGAAGCAGATGCCTGTGCCTATGCGCTGAAAAAAGGGTGTGTTCTCGTTGCAGCAGCGGGCAATAGCGGCAGCAGCAAGCGTTTCTACCCCGCGGGATATTCGGGTGTTATCTCTGTGGCGGCAACCGATGTCAATAATAACAAAGCAAGCTTCTCGAATTATGGGAAATGGGTAACCGTTGCTGCTCCCGGTGTCAACATTCTATCGACTTATCCGGATAGCACGTATTCGTCTTTAAGCGGGACCTCTATGGCTGCTCCTTTTGTATCGGGATTGGCGGGTCTATTGGCCAAAAAGTATCGAACAAACCGACGGATTAGCAAATTAATTAAAGGTTCGGCGGACTCGATTAAAGGAACGGGTTCCTTTTGGAAATATGGGTTAATCAATGCAAAGAAGGCGGTTCAGACCGCTGCAGGTTAAAGGATCTCAAGTCGTAGTGAATCCATCTCATGGAAAAAAAAGCAACCCTTCATTAACTGTGTAAGCTGCAATTAATGGCGGGTTAGTTTTTTGCTTTCACTCTTTTGTGGTACAAGTTATGGGGGCACCATGACAATCTGTTGTGAAATTGCTATTATGAGACTGTCTATCTAGTACTCCTTTAACAAGTGACATCAAGGACACCGTAAGGCGTTATCCATATATCAAGAGGAGCAAAGTCATGGCTAAAGAGAAATTTTATGTAGTGTGGGCGGGTAAGAGGCCGGGTATCTATACAAACTGGGCAGAGTGCCAAGAGCAGGTCAACCATTTTTTTCAAGCCAAATTTAAATCATACGATTCCAAAAGTCAGGCCGAGGAAGCTTACAAAGCCGGCTGGGAGAAACATTGGGGGCAAGGAGCCAAGCAGGGAGATAGCAAAAACGCAAATAAGAGCTCATACCCTAGTAAAAGTAGAACCTCAATGGAGCAGATTTCGCTTAGCGGAATGGAAGAAGAGATTGATTTCGATACGATATCCGTTGATGTTGGGACGAGCGGCAATCCGGGTCCTACTGAATACAAAGGTGTGGATACACGTACAGGAGAGATCATTTTTTCTGTCGGTCCAGTCAAAAAGGGAACCAATAATCTTGGTGAATTCTTGGCGATTGTCCACGCTTTGGCGCTTTTGAAGAAAACCGGAAGCAAAAAGAATGTATACAGCGATTCCGTGAATGCCATTAAATGGGTGAACCAGAAGAGTATCTCTTCTACACTTGTGCGGGACAGCTCCACTGAGGAGATCTGGCTGCTTGTCGATCGAGCGGTCCATTGGTTGAAAACCAATACATACGAGACCAAGGTCATGAAGTGGCATACTCGCAAATGGGGCGAGATCAAAGCCGACTATGGACGGAAGTAACTGGGTGCGAGAAGAAGTTTCCAGGCGGATTTTGCCGGATACACAAGGTCAGGCTGGAGGCCGCTCAGGCCCGGATGCAGCTTCAACTATTTGTGGGCCGGTCATCCGTCAAAGTTTTTGCCGGTGATGGATAGGCCGTGAGGACTGAACGGGTATACCCCGACGCCGATGCCAAGGGGTTGGAGTTGTTCACCTCGGGTACGGATGTATCGGTGCGTTCCTTCGCGGTCTACACACTCTCTTCCAACTGAACAAATTCGACCGATACAGGCCGCAGATAAGAGTTTACCCTTGCCGAGCGCCCTCCAGCGCCGATTTAGCGATCAAAATGATCGCTAAATCCCACAAAAGCAGCCCCGAGCGCCCGCGCCGACCATAATAGCGATCAAAATGATCGCTATTTGCTCCCGAGCGCCCTCCAGTGCCGATTTAGCGAT